>CAZFEA010000251.1:0-5451 GCA_964518085.1 uncultured Dehalococcoidia bacterium | reverse complement strand
TTCCAGCATCCGGTCTGTTATCTGCTGCATGCCGCCCTTCACCCCTCTCAAATGCGGGCTCATCTGGAGCATCTTGACCCAGGTTATCATTGTTCCGGCAGCCCCCGGGTTTTCGTGGATGCCGTGGAAAAAGCTGCCATCGGTCATGATGTACCTGATGGCGTCATAGCTGAGAACATCGACAAACAGGTTCCAGATGCCAAATTGCCACAGGGGCCGGTCGCGGTGCAAGCCGTATTGGCGAATGTGCTCCAGTTCTTCCTCCGGGATAGCCAGGAGCTCAGGCACGCTCATCCCCAGGACCCGCGCAATGCCCAGGGCGAACAGGTCCAGGGTAGTCAGGCCCTTTTCATCATCCCGGAGACCGGCCGGCGCCCGGCCTTCGGCGCCGGGCGGCGAGCTGTACTCGGGGAAGGGCTGCGTTTCCAACTGGAGATCCTTCAGCAGCCGGTCAAGCATGTGCTGGCGCCCGGGGTCGAACCTCATGGAACCCCACTCCGCCTGAAATCCCTCCATGAAACCGGTCTCGAGTTTGCCGCCGAAGCGGTCGGTGGCCTCGAAGAGGGCCACTTTCATCCCGTCCGGGGCATTCAGGGCGCAGTAAAGCCCGGCGATGCCGCCGCCGGCAATGGCGAGGTCATATGGTCCGCGAATGTTCAAGTGGCTCCAGGCCCGCAAGCAATCTTGAAACGCACAATATTTCCAGCACAGGCATGGTGTACCCGCTCTGCCTTGCTGGTCAAACCGAGCCTATTCCTCCCGTTTCTGATCTTGGGCCTCCCGGGTTGGTTAGATCACATCGAGGACTTGCTCGGTATTTTGGTCTTCTTCAACTCCCCAACAAGCAACCTTGATACGTGCAGTATTTCTATGCCAATGACATTCCCACTCTGATCAAGCTCCACGTTGATGCCGGGAACGATTTCTTCGAAGCTATCCTCTTTCCCTTCCTTCAGCCAAATGTACAATGCGTCTGCTTTCTTGTCATAATGATACTTCTCAGGCACCTTCTACCCACCTTCCTTTCAACACACGGTTAATAATCTTTTCGTCGGTCATCGGATGAATAGTTATTACGTCCACTGTTTCAGATTCTTCACGGCAAGCGATTATCATATTCCTGATCTTGCCATTGTATTCCAGTTTCTTAATATATATCCAGGTCCTGTCGAGAACATCATAATATCTACGCTCATGATTATCAAAAATAGCATGGGGATACCCTTCGGGTATTTCCCTCAATCTTAGTCTGAGCTTCAAATGCTCGGTGTACACAAGCTTCTTCATCAATCAAATTTCAGGAACGTCAGGTGGCGGGCGAGCCGCCTATCCCCAGATGAATCGGGTGGTCTCTGGCTTACGTTTTCTTTGCACGTGCAACGTGCTGCTACCCACAATGGCACACGGCAGCGTGCCCCTACGGACCTTTCCGGCTGTTCGACTGTTCCGACTGTTCAGACTGTTTAGACTGTTCAGACTGTTCGACTGATTAGAATGGCCTTCCTTTTTCCTCCCACGGTTTGCGCAGGCCAAAGTCATCGGCCATTACTTTGTAGCAGTTGTATGACTGCTGGGAGTGAGCCCCGGGAGAGGGGTGCCAGGCGGCGCCGGTGGCATAGAGGGCCTTTACCGGGGTGCGGTGAGTGGAAAGCTCGGGGATAGGCCGGCGCCGTCCCTGCTGGGTGGGCACACTATCGATCACCCCCCAGTTCCCGGAGGGGGCCATGTTGGCCAGGTGGCAGACGTCCATCGGGGTCTCGGGACAATATCCGATTACGTTTTTCCAGTTCATGTTGGTGGAAAACTTGCCCCATTCGGCGATGGCGTCGTTGGCATGCCTGGTCTTGAGCTCCAACCATTCCTTTTCGCTGAAAGCCGTAGCCGGCGGCACATACTGCTCTGATCCGGCCACATGCATGCCCTCGGGCGCCTGGGTGGGGTCGCTGGTCGAATAGGACCACACGATGAGGTTCATTTCGGGCGGATATTTGCCCAGACGCCGCCAGTTGGTCTCGCGGACGATGGCCTCCAGGTCTTTGCGACCCAGCACCAGCCATAATGTCTTGTTGACGTCGGGATTGAAGGCGGCCGCCTTGTACCTGGGCGCCTCGCGAAGCGCCCAGCCATACCACATGATGCAGGTATACCGGGTCTCGATATTGGCTACGCGCCGCATAATCTTCTCGGAAAGATGTTCCTTTCCGATGATCTGGTAACAAAGCTGGTAGGGGCTCAGGGTACTGACCACGGCCTTGTTGGCTTTGACCGTCGAGCCGTCCGTCAGCCTGATGCCGGTGGCCCTGCCATTCTCGATAATCGCCTTGTCCACCTCGGCATGGGTAAAGGTCCGTCCACCGTTCTGCAGGAATATCTTAGCGGCGGCATGAGCGACGCTGTGGGAACCGCCGATGGCGAAATCGCCCTCAAGCTCCGTCAGTGGATAGATAACCTGGTTGAGGCCGCCGCCGAACAAATCGGGGGGAACGCCGTCTGCCGACTCCTTGGCGCGCATCTGGGCGCAGGTCACCTCCACGCTCTCGAACAGCTCCCGGCCGACCTGGAGGCAATTCATCCCCGCCCAGGATGGGTTCAAGATATTGTCCGGCTCGGAAAAAAGGCGGTCGAACGAGTCCTTGACTCCGGGCCGCGGCGGGTTAAACATGCGCTCCATGATCGCCGGGCGCAGCTTTTTGGTGTAGAAAGCGTACATGCGCAGCCAGGTCTCAGCATCTTTCCGGGAGAACCGGGCGATCTCTTTGGCCGTCTTTTCCTGGGTGGGGTCGGTCTTGTTCTGGTAGAAAAGCAAGCATGACTGGTCTTCCTCGAAGGCCATGCCATAAGCCACGGGGTAGGTGGCGTACTTAGCCCCCTTCTCCTCGAAGTCCGAAAAGTCCTGGTATACCGGCTCGTAGTATATCCGGCTCATGTGCATGGTAGAGTGGGGATTGTGAATGAAACCCGGCGCCGGGGATTCCTCGGAAGACAACCCGCCGCCGAGCTCGTATCGCCGCTCGAAGATGCCAACGCTCATCCCGCCATATTTGGTCAGGTACATTCCCAGGATCAGGGCCTTGTTCCCACCACCAATGATCACAACGTCAAAACTGAGGTCAGCCATGGGGGGGTCCTCCTTAGAAATTCGAAAGATTGCCTGGGCACGTGCAACGGGCCCGTACGGGGTGGCGCCGGAAACCGCGCCGCTGTTTGACTGTTCAGACTGCTCAGACTGTTTAAACTGTTTAGACTGCTCAGACTGTCTGACTGTTCAGACTGCTCAGACTGTTTAGACTGTTTAGACTGTTTAGACTGTTTAGACTGCTCAGACTGTCTGACTGTTCAGACTGCTCAGACTGTTTGACTGTTCAGACTGTTTAGACTGTTTAGACTGGCAGCTCGCTCTGGACCGCGGCGACCAGCAATTTTACCACGTTTTCCGCGTCTTCCAAAGCGATCACCTCGCTGAAGGTGTGGATGTACCTGGAAGGAAGACTGACAACGCCGCTGGGAACGCCGGACCGGCTAAGCTGGATCGCCGAGCCGTCGGTGGTCCCGCCTTCGAACACCTCCAACTGATGTGGAATATTCAAGTCCTGGGCCAGGCGCACCAGCCACTCAAGCACCCGCGGATGTGGCAGTATGCCGCCACCCAGCGAATCACGGCGCCCATCGGCGACGCAAATTGCCGGGCCGGACTTAAGCTTGATGGGGCCCTCGTATTCCTGCACCTCGGGATGGTCGGCCGCGGCAGAGGTGTCAATGGCTATCCCGATGTCCGGATTGACGGCGAAGGCCGACATGGTCGCGCCCCTGAGGCCCACTTCCTCCTGGATAGTAAACACCCCCACCAGCCGGTTCTTCGGCCGGGCCTGCTTCAATACCTCCGTCAGGATGGCGCAACCTGACCGGTCATCGAAAGCCTTGCCACACAGCAGGCCGCCCCCCAACTCGGTAACCGCGCGATTAATAACAATCGCGTCGCCGATCTTGACCCCCGCCGCTGCAACATCTTCACGTTTGCCGGCCCCGATATCAATGAACATGTTTTCATAGGGAAGCAGCTTCTTTCTTTCATCGTCCTTCATCAGATGCACCGGTTTGCAGCCGATCACCCCGGCCACAGGCCCTTTGCCGCTGTAAATGGTCACCCTCTGCCCCAGCAGAAGCTGGTCAGAAATGCCTCCCAACTTGGCAAAACGTATGTAGCCCTTGTCGTCGATATGCCTGACCATCAGCCCGATTTCATCCATGTGCGCCGCGATCATGATTGTCTTGCCGGCGCCCTTGGAAGCAATCACATTGTTCATGCGGTCCGAAACAAGGCTATCGACATGTCCCTGGAGTTCCTCCCGGATGATACGGCCGATGTCCTGCTCGAATCCGGGGCAACCGGAGGCTTCGGATAGCTTGATTATCAGGTCTTTCAGGCTCATTCGTTTATCCCCCATGAGACTTAAGATTCAAAACGATTTAATATTCAAGATTCAAGATTCAAGACACCACCCGTCCCCTCTTCAATCTTGAGTCTTGAATCTTAGATCGAAATCGCCACCGAGGCATATCCAACCACGCGTTCGTAGTCACCGCAGATGTCACCCGAAGTCGAATGATGCAGCACCGTACCATCCCGCGCCCCCCAGGCCAGGCATGCCTCGAGCATGGCCACAATCGGCCCGATACCGCATGCGGAAATGCCATTTTTGGCCACCACCGCCACCAGGCCGGCGGAGTCCAGGGATTCGATCGCCCCAAGAGCCATGTTGTCCTTGGCATTGACACTTTCCTGCGACTCGTAGTGAGTGAAATCGGAACTGGCCACAATGACCGTATCGGTCGGAGAGAAAGCGCGGGCGATATCTCGTCCCAACTCCCGGCAGGGTTCCAGTTCAGACCACTGCATCGAAACCGGGACAATGGGCAAATCGGCGCCATAGAGGTACTGCAGAAAAGGCAACTGGACTTCGATGGAATGCTCCGCGACGTGGGCACACTCGTCAACTTGCAGCAACCTGCTTTCCTGTAACAGGAGGCTTATGCCTTCCTGGTCAACCCGGGCATTCCCCATGGGCATCGCCCACTCGGTCGACCCGGATAACGCCAGGGCGGGGCCCAGGCACCGGTGGTTCGGGCCGAGGATAACTACCCGCCCGGGCCTCTTGCGACCGGATAACGCCAGAAAACCGTGCGCGGCCACCGGCCCGGAATAGATAAGGCCGGCGTGAGGTGAGACCAGCCCCGCCACAGTCCCTTCCGCCAGGCGGTCGCCGCAAGGAAGCCTGCCCGGACCGAAGGAAGATGTGAAGCAATCTTCGACAAGCTTTCTCAGCGCCCGCTCAGTTGCCGGGTAAAACAGTCCGGCGCAAACCGGCTTTCTTATGCTCATGCTCTTCCATGTCATTCTGAACTTGCTCAGAAAATGTCGCCATCTCCCCCTTTGAAAAAGGGGGACTAAGG
>CAZFEA010000250.1:0-5463 GCA_964518085.1 uncultured Dehalococcoidia bacterium | reverse complement strand
CGTAGGCGAAAAGGACGAATTCGGACGGGTCGTGACCCCTCTTGATGGTATGGGCGCGCAGGAGGTCGGCCATATGGTTGTCGACAATTCGCTTGATGCCCGCCGCGGCAGAGACCAGGTCGATTCCCAGCGGCCGGGCCACATGCTCGCTGATGGCCGCTTCCGCCCTGGTCCGGTCAAGTTTCAGCCGCCCTCCCAGGAAATAGTCCGGATGGATCACACCCAGCACCAGGTCGGCATCGGTAACCGTGGGATAGATGCCGCCGGCATCGTAGCAGGCCGGTCCCGGCCGGGCGCCTGCGCTATTCGGCCCAACCTTGAGTTCGCCGTTCTCCACCGAAGCGATGCTCCCCCCACCGGCTCCGACAGAGGCGATATCGATCATGGGCAGCGAAATATGGTACTTGGACACCTCGCTTATGGTCGAAATCGTGGGCTTACCCCGGGCAATGACGCTGACATCAAAACTGGTCCCGCCCATGTCGGTGACGATGATATTATCGTAGCCCAGCATATTGCCCAGGTAAATGGACCCCAGGACGCCCCCGGACGGCCCGGAACTGATCAGGGCCACCGCCGTCCGGGCGGCGTCGGCGGCCGAGGCTACGCCGCCCATGGAGTTCATAATGCAAATGGGACTTTTGAGGCCGGCGTCGCGCAGCTTGCCGGTCAGGACGTTGATGTAATTGGCAATGATAGGTCCGAGATAGGCATTTATGGCCGTGGCGCTGGTGCGTTCATATTCGCCTATGGCCGGAAGCAGTTCGTGGGAGGTGAAGACAAGCAACTGCGGCGCTTCGGCGGCAACGATCTCCTTCATTTCCTGCTCATGCCGGGGGTTCATGAAAGACCAGAGGAAGCAGATGGCCACCGCCTCGACGCCTTTGCCCACCAGGTCGCGGATAGCCTGCTTGGCCTCCTCTTTATCCAGGGGGACGATTTCGGCGCCGCTGAAGTCGGTCCGTTCGGTCACTTCTTTGACCAGCTTGCGGGGAATGATGGGTACCGTGGGGCGCCGGTTGCTGTAATGCCGGGCCTCCTCGTCGGTCAGGCCGGCAGCCAGGCCCATGGTGCGCTGGATGAAAATGGTATCGCCGAAGCCCCCGGTGGTGATCAGCCCGGTTTTGGCCCCTTTGCGCTGTATCAGGGCATTGGTGCCCATGGTGGTGCCGTGGCCGAAGTATTTGACCTGGCCCAGGAGGTCGGCCAGGCTTATTTTCAGCTCGTCAGCGGCAAGCTGGAGGCCGTTCATCAGCCCCAGGGTGAAGTCCTGGGGGGTGGTAGGGGTCTTGAACGGCTTCATCTCGCCTGACTCATCTGTCATGGCCAGGTCAGTAAAGGTGCCGCCGACGTCTATGCCGATGTAGTACATTTTGGAAAAATCTCCCGGACCGGCGATCTGAAATCCGAGTCCTTCGGATTCAGGATTTTCATTTCATGAGCGGTCCAAAAATCTCCTGTGCCGTCCTGGCAAAGGCGCTCTTGTTCAGGTAGTGCTCCTCGGTGATCAGGTTGAAGTATTTTCCACCGGGCTGCCGTACCACCGATGGGTCAAGGAAATCGGTGGGCACGTCCAGCCTGGCGCTGTGGCCGCCGATAAGCCTGGAAAACAGCGTGCCGCCTTCTTTGGTCAGCGCCCAGTTGATGAAGATCTTGGCCGCGTTGGGGTGCGGCGCATTTCTCAGCAGCGTGACGCCGCCGGCGCCGGCCACCAGTTCGACCCCTTCGACGGGCGTTACCAGTTGGACAGGAGCTCCCAGTTTCATGAACTCGTCGGTGTTTTCCGTCCGGGCGGCGACGGCCACGGGATATTTGCCCCGAGCGACCCACTCGGACTGCTGGCGCGAATCACCAAGGACCACCGGCTCCTGCCGGGCGAACTCGCGCAGGTAATCGGGGTACATAACCACCTGGGAGACGGAATAGGCCCAACTTAGCCCCGCGCCGGTTGTGGGCCGGTACAATACCATTTTCCCCTTCCATTTCGGCTCCAGCAGCTCGCGCCATCCTTTGGCCTCCCCGGGCCGCACCAGGTCGGTGTTTACAAAGATCGGCGGGTTGGGGTAGGCCAGAAGTCCTGCCCAGGTGTGTTGCTTGTCGAGAAAAATCAGGTCGCCCCCCCACCAGGCTTTCTTGTCGAGCACCTCGGGCAACATGAGAATGGGGTCCAGCGGTTGCACCGCATTCTGCGCCCTGAGCGTTGGCACCAGGGTCGCCCCGCTGAGGTAAATGTCGACGCTGTGAATACCGGCTCTTTGTTCGGCCAGGATTCTTTGCACCACTTCGTCGCCGCGACCGGAAAGCCATTCCAGGTTCACCCCGAACTTTTCGCGGAAAGCCCTGGTCAACGGGTCGCGCAGGGCAGGGCCGGCCGAACCCGAGATCAACAGGCTGCCTTCGGTTACCGCGAGGGCCCTGGTCTTGTCCCACTCTTCCTGCCAGGTCGATTTGGACGACTCCGCCTTCCCGGGAGCGGCGGTCTTCGCGGCAGGAAGGTCCGGCGCCGCCGGGGCGCAGGCGGAAACGATCAAGACACCCAGTAAGCTAATTAACGTGTAGATTGCTGTTTTTTTCCACATAGCTGGCCTCCTTATTTGTTCCAAGGCAACGGGCAACAGGCGTCAGGCTCTGCCCCCTCAGGCACGGCACGCCGTGCCGCTACAGAAACGTCAAAGATATTCGTGTTGGTCCGAAAATGTCGCCGTCTCCCCCTTTGAAAAAGGGGGACTGAGGGGGATTTAAGAAACAGGCAAAATCCCCCTGTATCCCCCTTTTGCGAAAGGGGGAGGTAAACTGGGTCTCCTCGCGATGATAGGCCATTTTCATACTTCATGGTGCTCGCTAGCGAGCATGGACGATTCATTCGTGTTCCGTATCCCCCGGCACGGCACACCGTGCTGCTACGGGTTTCCCTTCTACTTTTGTGTCTCGGCGACGATCTCCCGCGCCGCCTGCATTACCCTGGCGTTGCGCAGGGTGAACTCAGCGGTATCCCACGCCACCTTTTCGCCCGGCATGGGCAGGAAGATGGGGTTCACCTTCTCAGTAGACGCGTCCAGCCTGCGGCTGGGATTACCGGTATAGGTGGCAAAAATGGACTGGCCTTCTTTGGTCAGCAGCCAGTTGACGAAAACGGCGGTCGCATTGGGGTGCGGCGACTTTACCGGCACCGCCAGGCCGCCGAAGGATGTCCCGCCGCCATCGCCTTCTTTGGGCACTTTGATGGCGATGGGCGCGCCCATCGCCAGGAAGTCGGAGATGTACTGTGTGCCGCCGCCCAGCGCCACCCAGTATTTTCCCCGGGCAACCGACTCCATGTGCAACCGCGCATCCCTCTGGATGACCATCTGCTGGGTCACCAGCAGTTCGCGCAGGAACTTGATGCCTTCATCGTAACCAAAAACGTCGGTGAGATGGTTGGCGAACCAGCCGCCCGGGCCGCTGCTGGTGGGGTCGGGCATGGTCAGCTTTCCCTTGAACTTCGGATTGAGGAAGTCCCGGTAGGAACCGATTTCCTCTTCCTTGACCTGTTCCTTGTTGTAGACCACGCTGCGGTTGATCACCCGCAGCATATTGACCATCATATGGTCCTTGTCGAAAGTGAAAAGCTGCCCTCCCTCCCAGGCCTTCGGGTCGGTTACTTCGGGAAGTATCAACATGGGTTCTATCGGTCCGAGGAGGTCCGCCGGCTTCATGCTGAGAAGAAAGGTGGTGGTGCCGGCGCCGAAAACGTCGGCGACAAACATGCTGGCCCGGTTCTCTTCCCTGGCTCGTACCACCAGATCGGACCCGCCGAACGGGGTGAACTGGATGTCGATGCCGTATTTCTCCTTGAAAACGCGGGTCGTGGCCGCCCTGAGGTCGGCGCCCCAGTTGGCCGAGACGTACAGGTTCAACTGCCCCTCCTTCCGGGCCTCGGCCAGGACCGTTTCCCACTTTTGCTGGTAACCGGGTTCAGCCCGCTCCGGTCCGGGCCTGGGGGCCCCGGGCGGCTGCGTGGGCGCCGGAGGAGGGGCTGCGGAGGGGGCGCAGGCTGCCACCAATGTGCCGAAAATCAGCGCCACTATCAATAGGGCTAACATACTTTTCATCAAGGTCCTCCTTGTCACGCGAAAAAATTCCAAATCCCAAGCACTTAATAACAAACAACGCCAAAATCGTGATATAGCTACAAGTCAGTGAATACCCTCGGTGCTATTTCTTTCATTATCCTCCTAATCTCCCCAGCAACTGCCCTCATTTCCGGGAGAGCTCTACTGCTCGTTCGTAGCTTGATAAAATGACGCAATTCTCTGAAGTTCATAGTCATCACAATTTGCGTTTCACAAGCGTTTGGCAGCACGTACCGTGCAATCTCCCTCTTTATGCCGAGTTGGAGCAGTTGATTATAAGCTGACCAGGTATTTAACATTGTTTCTTCGAATATCTTTTCGGCGTCCCGTCCGCAAGATTTGATTTCGGGAGGTTCAATGAACTTGGGCACAGATTCACTTACGTATCTCTGACTTCTTTGGCTATAACTGGCTAACCTATGACGCACAAGCTCATGTGTAAGTACGCGACTAGCCCTGATATAGAACGTGGCTGATGCGTGTTCGAAGAGTGACTCATGGCCAACGTTTGTCCAATCTTGAATTCGATCGGGGTTGGTTCCAAGCTTGTCAGTAGTATCCCAACACAGCCTACCGGCATATTCAATAAGTTGCTCAGAATCCGGACCATGTGTTTCGGCAGGTCTGTCCAGCAACTTGCTAACCAGACCGGTAATAGCTAGTAGCTTAACTTCAATATCATATTTGCCTGTCATGATTAGATTCCTATGAGTCACGTAGTTTCCAGGCTTCCTACATCAAGCTGCCCACTACACTTTTCGCCTATCCCGTATGAATATTCACGGTTAAATTCGTTGGACGGGGCATAGGCAAGAGAAGTTTGGGGATATTTCTTCTTAAGTCGGTACAGTGCAATCGCAGATGGCTTTGGCCCTAGGGAACTCATCACAATGTTAAACTGGTCAAGGTAACCTAGTAATTTCTCTTCAATTGTTCCAAATCCGTGGTCGCCACGATAAGCATCCAGTTCAAATGTAGCAAACCCAGATTGCCTCTCGTATTGCTTATACTTGTCTACATTCATGGATTGGTTATTAAACTGTTCGCCGGTTTGAACTCCCAATAACGTATAGAAAGGGTCGAAGAATCTAACGAGTTGTTCAACTCGTTCTGGGTCATACCCGGTAATTACGAGAAGCACAGTCCGCGCGCCAAGTTTAGATTCTCCTCCCAATTTGTATACTAGCCTCGGCTTCCCGGGGTCTCTACTTAACCAATCGGTGTTATACCGTCTTGGTCTATGGTAGACGTATTCAATGACAGCGGAAGATCCTTCCAATAAGTTGAGTATCGTCCACAGAGTCTCACGGGGCATCGTCGTAAAGTCAATTATGACTCCCTTACCCTTCAA
>CAZFEA010000249.1:0-5490 GCA_964518085.1 uncultured Dehalococcoidia bacterium | reverse complement strand
CGCTCAGAGCTTGCCCTGAGCGAAGCCGAAGGGGCAGGCTCTGACCCTCTCCCGTTGTGGGAGAGGGGAGCGACAAAAGGAGAGAAACAACCATGTCCGAAGGTCCCGTCATCCCCAGGCCAATCCCGGTTACCCTGGACCCGGGAAAAACCGCCCTGCTGGTCCTCGACCAAAGTGAGCAGGTGCGGGACGCAAAGCTCTTTCCCAGCGGCCACAAGTTGATTCCCGCCTTGACCCGGATGATCGGTAAGGCCCGGGAAAAGGGTGTCTACATCGTTTTCACCTATTCCTTGATACTGAAGGGCACCGCTGATGGAAAGGTGTACACCGGCTATAATCACAAAGACAGCGAGCCGGTGCTTACCCCCGACGCCTTCGACAAGTTCATGGGCGGCGACCTGCAGAAGCTGCTGGCGAAAAAATCAATCGACACCCTGGTGATAACCGGCAGCCGCTCCAACATCTGTGTCCTCCATACCGCCACTACCGCGGCGCGGTTCTACAGGTACCGGGTGGTGATTCCTCTGGATGGCATTGAGGCCGAAAGCAGGTATGACTACGAATATTCCATCCATCACCTGGCTACTTTCCCGGGCGGCGTGTCCGACCGCATCCGGTTTACCACGGTGGATGGAATAACGTTCAGCGCCTAACTCACCCTGCGGGGCGAAGAAGATGGTTGGCCGACCAGGCCGGGACTGGCCGGCGCCGCAGGCGATTCCCCCCGGAGTTTTACTTCAAAGGCCCTGGCCGATAGGGTGCGGGTGAATCTCAAGACCGTGGCATTGAGCAGATGTTGCAGGGCCGATGAGTATATGAGGGTAATACAATAGGAGCTCACCAGGGCGATGGATATGTGCGTGGTGAAAATGGCCGGGGTGATGTAAGGAGCGGCAAACGGCAGAACGATGAAATGGTAGAGAAATACGGTAAAGGTGCCGTTGGAAAGCCATCGCAGGGGCCGGCCAAGCTTCGCCGGCAACAGGTATCCGATGGCGAAGAAACAGAAGGCTCCGGCCAGTCCCGCCCAGAAGGCGTTCCCGGCAAACCAGTTGCTGTCCAGGTTAGCCGAAGGCTCGAGGTAGAGGAACCGGTAAATGAGATAGAAGCCGGCGAAAACCGCCGGGAAAGATAGAATCTTGAAGATACCCAGGCTGGTGTGGCCCAGCCGCAGCGCTGAGTTCCGGTGGGTGAAAATGAGGTGGCATGCCAGGACTCCCAGGCACAGGAAGAGCCAGAAGGGCATGAGCGGATAGAGGGCGCCCCAGCTTCTCATGAAGTAGGTCGAGCCAAAATAGGCAAAATAGGCAAAGCTGGCCAGGGTCAATGCCGCCAGTCCCCACACCCGGAGCCGGTTGTACAGGACAGGGATGATGGGGAAGAAAAGATAGCTAAGGAAAATCAACGACATGAACCATACTGCGCCATTGTACCTGGCGGCGCTGGGCACAAACAGGGTGGCGCCCATCAACAGGGCGCCCAGGTCCATGCGCTCGACTTCGAGTCCCCTCAGTACTCCGCCGGCGAAAAAAGCCACCAGCGAGGAAATAAAGAATGGAACGTAGATGCTGTTGAACCTGTTTACCGCATAGTCACCCAGTCTGAAACTACCGGAGTTGAGGATGGAAAACCAGAGGGAGAATCCGGAAAGAAAGGCGAAAATGGTTACCGGCGGCCATTCGGCGGCGGCGAACCAGAACAGTACCCGGTCGACCGGCCATGGATTGGCAGCCTGAATTTCGCTGAATAGCCTGGCGTTGCTTGCCGCCTGCTCGATGTCAATCCCGTAATAGTTGGGAAAAATCCAGGCGAAATAATTGGTCGAGAAAATCCAGAACATGGTAATGATCCGGGCCAGAGATATGCCGTTGGATATCCTGTGGACCGAATCCATCGAATTACTCGCTGGCATGGGCGGGCCTCGTTTTCTCACTGTATTCGCCTGGATCCATCGCCCCCGGCATGGGCAGCGTGCCGCCATATCTCTGGGCGCTCGGAGACCTGATTTCAAAGGTCCTTACGGACAGGGTCCGGGTAAATCTTAAGACTGTGGCGTTGAGCAGGTGTTGAAAAGCCGATGAGCATAAGAGCATGAAGCCATAGGTGCTCGCCAGTAAGATGGAAATGTGGGTGGTAAAGATGGCCGGGTCTACATACGGTCCGGCAAAATAGAAGATGACATAGTGATACAGAAATACGGTGAAAGTGCCGTTTGCCAGCCACCGCAGCGGCCGCTGGAACCTCGCCGGCAACACATAGCCCATGAAGAAGAAAGCGAAGGCCCCGGCGACACCCGCGCCGAAGGCGTTCCGGGAAAACCAGGCGCCCTCCGGATTGGCCGCAGGCTCCAGGTAAAGGAACTGGTAGATGAGATACAGGCCAGCCGGAATAGCCGGGAAAGCGAACAGTCGCACCAGGCCCAATCTGGTCCGGCCTATTTCAACTGTCGAATCCTTGTGAACCAGGATGAAGTGGCACGCCAGGACTCCAAGGCACAGGAAGAGCCAGAAGGGCATTATCGGGTAGAGCAGGCCATACCGGGTTAGAAAATAAGTCGCGCCGAAGAAGGCAAAGAAAGCGTACGCTGCCAGAGTCAATGCCAGAAGTCCCCAGGCGCGGAAGCGGTGATATACAATAGGGATGATGGGGAAGAAAAGATAGCTGAGGAAGAGCAGTGACATAAACCATAGCGCCCCGTTGTACCTGCTGGCACTCGGGGCGAACAGGCTACCGCCCATGAGAAGGGCGCCCAGGTCGGTATGCTCCGCCTCAAGACCCCTGAGGGCCCATCCGGCAAAAAAGGTCACCAGAGCGGCGATGAAGAAGGGAACGTAGATACTGTTGAACCTTTTCAGGGCATAGTCGCCCAATTTGAAGGCGCCGGAGTTGAATATCGAAAACCAGAGGGAAAATCCAGAAAGAAAAATAAAAATGGTCACCGGCGGGAATTCGGCGGTGGAAGACCAGAACAATACCCTGTCAGCCAGCCATGTTTGGAAACCCATCACACCGGCAAAAATCATGGTGTCCCCCGCGGCCTCCTCGAGGGTAATCCCGTAGTAGTTCGGAAAAATCCAGGGGAAAAAGTTGGTCGAGAAAATCCAGAACATGGTAATGATCCGGGCCAACGATATGCCGTTGGATATCCTCTGGAGCTGGACTTTCTCTGCTTCCGACACAGAGTAAATATAGACCGGGGTTGTTAAGGAGCGGTTAAAGAATGGTTGAAGAATGGTTAAAAACAGTAGCAGCACGTTGCACGTGCCCGTAGCGGCACGGCGTGCCGTGCCGTGTCTTGAATCTTGAATCTTAGATCCTAAATTTGCGCCCCCAAAGGGAGTACCAGCGTCACCGTCGTGCCCAGACCCTCCTGGCTGCTGAAGCGCACTTCCCCGTTGTGGATGCGGGCAACCTGCCTGGCGATGGCCAGGCCCATCCCGGCGCCGCCGCGATGGGGCTGCCTGCCGGCGTCCACACGGTAAAACGGCGTGCCGATCCGGGCCAGGGCTTGTGGCGGTATGCCGGGTCCCGTATCCGATATGGTGATGACGCCCGAGGCGTCATCACTGCTTAAAACGAGGCCGACCTTGCTCCCCTGGGGACTGTATTTGACCGCGTTGTCCAGGACATTCAACACCATCTGCTTGATCATGTCATAGTCCCCGGGAACAACCACAATGTCACGGGCATTCACTGTCAATTGCACGCCCTGGGCCACCGTCTGCATTTCCCTGGCTGCTTCCTCAACCAGCTCTTTGAGGTCCACGTTTCCGGCGGTGAACACCGGATGTGACTCCAGTTGGGCGTTGAGCAACAGGTTATTGGTCATGCGTGTCAGGCGGCGGATTTCTTTGCCCATGGTCGCCAGGCGGTCCCTGGCCTCTGTACTGGTTGCCGGGTCCATCAGCAGCACGTCCACCTGGCCCTGTAGCACGGTGAGGGGCGTCCTCAGGTCGTGGGAAACACCGGCGACGAAAGCTTCCCTGGTACGAAAAGCGGTATCGAGTTGCTGAAAGACGTCGTTCAGCGTATCCGCCAGGTGCTGCAGTTCCTGGGGCCTTCGTTCGTCGGGAATGCGAATATTCAGGTTCTTGCCCCGAATCTCGCGTATCCGGCCGAGAATCCTGTCCAGGGGACTAAACCCGTGGTGAAGTATGAGCAATCCGAAGAGCAGCGCCACCGCGCTGCCGCCGACGCCAACAAGCAGGGCATACTGCCAGAGCTGTTCCTGTGCGGCGGCGATAGAGGCAAGGCTATCTCCGGTCTGCACAAAGGCGATGACCTCTCTGGTTGCCGGGTCGTAGACCGGCATGGTATACAGGCGGATAGCATCGCGGCCCCGCATCTGGATGGTCTCGAAGCGGCCCTGCCCCAGTTGCGGATGCGACAACTGTTCAGACAGCGCCCCAACCAGTGGTTCGGGAATCTCGCCGAAGGAGACCAGGATATTGCCCCCGGGCTCGCTGATGCGCAGCACGGCCGGGACATAGCGAAACTGCTGCTCGGTGACCCGCTGCACCAGGTTTTCGTATCCCCTGGCGCGCATCCTGGGGCTTAGAAGTATGGCATTGGCCACAACGGCGGCGCGGTCCTGGAGGCGGTAGTCCATTGAGGCCCGCAGTCCGTCTATCGAAACCGTCTGGGTGGTAAAGGACAGGCCGAGAATGATCACCGGCATCACCAGGGCATACCACAGGAAAATCTGGGTCTTGAGGCTCAGTCGCATGGGCTTTCCCGGAGCGCGTAGCCGAAGCCGCGAATGGAATAGATCAGGTCCGGCTCGCCGGAGGCATTGAGCTTGCGGCGGAGGAATGTCATGTATACCTTGACCGGGTCGGTCTCGCCTTCAAAGTCGGGACCCCACACACACGCGATGATGCGCTCCCGGCTCAGGGGCTTTCCCGCTTGCTGGGCCAGCAACTTCAACAGTTCAAACTCCCGGTTGGTGAGGTCTATGCGGCGGTTTCCCCGGCGCACCTCGCGTCTTTCCACATCCACTTCAATGTCCGCGACACGTAAAACGCCCTTTCCCGGCGACCGCCGCCGCAGGACCGCCCTGATGCGGGCCAGCAACTCCTCGAAGGCAAAGGGCTTGAGAAGGTAATCATCGGCGCCGGCTTCCAGCCCCCTGACACGTTCGCCGACAACGCCGCGGGCGGTGAGTATGATGATTCCGATATCCCCGGCGGCGCGCAACTGCCTGCAGACATCGATGCCATCGATATCGGGCAGCATGAGGTCCAGGATAGCGATCTCTGGTCTGGCCAGCTCCGCTCTGTCCAGTCCCTCGTGGCCGGTAGGGGCCACATCGATCTCAAACCCGCTCTGGACCAACCCGCGCCGGACAAAGTCAGCCACGTTGGGATCGTCTTCTATTACCAGTATCCTGGTCATTTGTTTCGGGTTTCGGATTTAGTGATTCGGATTTGTTTGCCCCGGTATCACAGGCGTCCTCGCCTGTGAGCCATGGTTTTCAGCGCTTGACGGCGG
>CAZFEA010000248.1:3443-5545 GCA_964518085.1 uncultured Dehalococcoidia bacterium | reverse complement strand
TCACTCAGCGAACGCCATTTGGACTCTGTTGCCACGCCGCCTATTATACACTTTTGTCGAGTTTCTGGGTTATTGAGTTTTTGCGTTTCTCAATAACTCAATAACCCAACAACCCAATAACTCAGCTCAGGGCATTTCTTTCAGGATGGCCTCTACAATGCGTATGTGCGATTCTTCCTGCGCGGCCATGAAGGCCAACCGTTCACGGCAGGCGCCGTCCCGGATGACTCCCGCGGCCCGCCCGTGGAGAAACCGCGCCAGCTTCTCGTACTCCAACCGGCCGCGGGGAATAAGAAGCAATACCTAAAAGTGGTGGATATCCTACCTACTGCAAAGCCGCACGATGCCGCCTGTTATTGGTCGCCTGTTGAAATCTGCGATAGTCGTTGACATAGTTGGAACGCCTTGATACCATGATGTCAGGCACGATGGACAAGAATTCTGGCATTCAACAACTTCTCAAAGCAAAACGTCAAGATATCCTGTGCATTGCGGCTAGACATGGCGCCCGAAACGTGCGTGTCTTTGGCTCAGTCGCCCGTGGCGAGGCCGGGCCCGAGAGCGATGTGGACCTCTTGGTAGATGTCGGCCCAGAGCACAGCCCATTTTTCCCCGGCGGGCTGTCGGCTGACCTCGAAGAACTTCTGGGCCGTAAAGTAGATATCACCACTGAACACGGGATCCACTGGTATATCCGGTCCAAAGTACTGCAAGAAGCCGTTCCCTTATGAAAGGCGACAAACTCTATCTCATCCACATTCAGGAGTGCCTCGAACGGATCGTCCTGTACACTGCGAAGGGCAGAGAAGCGTTCCTGACCGACACCCTGATTCAGGATGCCGTCATGCGAAATCTGCAAACCCTCACCGAATCGGCGCTCCGGATCAGTGCCACTTTGAAAAGCAAGTACCCCAAAGTAGACTGGCGGGGCATAACTGCTTTCAGAAATGTCGCGGTGCATGACTACCTGGGCATCGATATGAGTCGAGTTTGGGACATTGTAGAACGCGACGTTCCGCTTCTCAGACAACAGATCGATCGCATTTTGGCAGATATGACGGAAACCGCTCCTTAATACCACCAGGGGACCACCGCGCTCCATTACCCCGGGCGGGCGAGCCGCCCCCGCCGCCGTCTCCTCTCCCCCCGCGGGAGAGGATTAAGGTGAGGGGGTCACCCTCACCCCTTCGGCTTCGCTCAGGGCAGGCTCTGACCCTCTCCCGTCGAGGGAGAGGGGATCCGGATATGGCTCAATCTACGTTTTCCCTTTTTGATTTGACATAGGTACTGAATCTGGAATATAATTCGGGTGCGTTCTGTCATGTTTTTTTCCAGTAGTCCAAATTGTTCGAGACAGGTTGTTTCGGTCCTCTTATCGTAACAGGTGTTTCCAAGCATCTAACAGTGAAAAGTACATTCCACTTCTTGGTCCCTGGCGGCATGGTGGGTGGTGTGTAAAGCTGCGACACCCCTGAGCGTCTCGCTCTCAAAATATCAGTCCCCAAGGAGAGTTCGCAACCATGGAAACGTTCGACCAATTTAAGAAGGTCTTCCAGAACCGGCACCAGTATGCCAGAGACTGGCAAGCCAGGACGGGCGGCAGGGTTTTTGGTTACCTTTGCACCTATGTTCCCGAAGAGATAATCTATGCCGCCGGAATCCTGCCGGTAAGGGTACTGGGAAGCCACGAGCCACAGGATGTCACCGAGCCGCACATCTACACCATGTTTTGCCCTTTCTCCCGCGACATTCTGGCCCAGGGACTCCAGGGCCGGTACAACTACCTCGACGGCGTTGTTTATGCCCATAGCTGCCTGCACATGAGGCAGGCCTTTGCCGCCTGGACCAGGCATGTTCCAATGAAATATCACAGGTATATCTTTACCCCGGCCAAGATCCAGAGCCCCAGGGCCGAACCCCTGTTGACCAAAGAAATAGCCGATTTCAGGAAGTCCATCGAGGAATTCACCGGAAAAACAATCACCGACGATGCCCTGGAAAACGCCATCCAGGTCTACGACACCAACCGCCGTCTCCTGAAGCAGATTTACGAGCTGCGCAAAGGCGAGATGGTGGAGCTGGTTCCGGAAGGGCTCAAGCGG
>CAZFEA010000248.1:0-3433 GCA_964518085.1 uncultured Dehalococcoidia bacterium | reverse complement strand
CGCTGATCTCCGGCACCGAAGCCGCATACATGGTCCTGGCCAGCATGCTGGGCGACAAAGCCGAGCAAAACAAGTTACTTGAACAGACCCTGAAAGAGCTTCCCAACCGCAAGGACCTCCCCAAGCCCGGCACCCGGCTGATGGTCATCAGCAGCATCCTGGATAGCATCGACTTCCTGCAACTGGTCGAGAGGTTTGACGCCATCATCGTAACCGATGACGTCTGCGACGGCACCAGGTATTTCTGGAACACCACGCCCGACGACAAAGACCGCATCCAGGCTATCGCCAAGAGGTACCTGCAGAGACCGGCCTGCCCGGCTAAAGACTGGGAGAAGAGGAACCGGTTCCCGTTCATCCTGAACCTGGCAAAAGAATACAACGTCCAGGGGGCAATCTTGGTGCAGCAGAAGTTCTGCGACCCGCACGAGTTCGATATTCCGCCCATTATGAACCTGCTCAAGGAAAATGGCATTCCCAGCCTGTTCCTTGAATTTGACATAACTGTGCCGGTAGGCCAGTTCCTGACCAGGGTAGAGGCCTTCCTCGAAATGCTGCAACTAGAGCTGGTATAGGCCCGATTTCCGAATCGTTACGCCGCCGTGAGCCAGGTTCTACATTGAATTATCGCACCAGACCCCTTGCCCTGTGGGCAAAGGCCAAGGAACTACGCCTGCAACATTACCGGCAAATAGCCGGCGCCCGCGAAAAAGGCGCCATGGTGGTTACCGGCTCCGGAGATGCCTTTGCCCCGCTGCTGGCCGGAATCGGCGATTTCGTACATCTGGCCGGTGAACCGTGGGGCGCTTCCATTGCCGCCGACAATGCCTTCTCCTTGCAGTGCATGGAAGCCAGCGAGGCCCGGGGCTACGCCCGGGACCTGTGCGCTTACATGAGGAACTACTGGGGATCGATGTTTCTCAACAAAAGCCCTTTCGGCGGCGTCTTCCCCCGGCCGGACTTCTGCTTCAGCATACATGCCTGCGATACCCATGCCAAGTGGTTTCAAACCGTAGGCGAATATTTCCAGGCGCCGTACTTCAGCGTGGAACTTCCCGTCATCCGTGGGTCTTGCGAAGCTGAAAAATTGGACTTCCTGGTTGGCCAGCTCCACGACGCTGTAGACTGGCTCGAAAAGCTCACCGGCCGGCCTTACGATGATGCCGGGTTGATCCAGGCCGCCAGGAACTATTTCCTGAGCACCTCCCTGTGGGGGGACATTTGCCTGATGAACCGCGCCAGGCCGGCACCCCTTGATGAAAAAACCATGTTCTCTCTTTATGCCATATCTATGCTCATGGGCCATGAAGAAGCAGCCGTGGAATTCTATCGTGGCCTCAGAGACGAGGTGGCGGACCGGGTTGACCAGGGCATCGCCGCGGTGGCCAGTGAACGCTGCCGGCTATTGCATGATAGCCAGCCTCCGTGGTATTTTCTCAAGCTTTTCCGCTACCTGGAGCAATATGGCGCCAGCATCCTGGGCTCGTCCTATTCCTTTACCCTCACCGGCGCCCTGGCGGTGCAGGATGGCAGGTGGGTGCACCGGCCCACGCCGGAGGAGGCCGGCGTAACCCTGGACAACCGTCATACCGTCCTGGTCGAACTGGCCAAGTGGCACCTGGAGAGGGTGCGCCAGCAGGGGTTTGTCCTGCTTGAAGAGAAGACATCCAACCTTTTGAACATGGTACGGGACTGGCAGGTGGATGGAGTCATCATTCACCTGAACCGGGGATGCGAAGGCACCGCCTGGGGCCAGATGGAATGCCGGCTGGCCCTGGCCGGAGCGGGGGTGCCCGTGATGACTTATGAAGGCAACATGGCCGACAGGCGCGAGTTCAGCGAGCCGCAAACCATTGACCGTATCGATGCTTTCATGGAAAGCCTGGGATTGACTAAATTTAACCAGGGGACATTAATTCAATCTCCCCTCCCCTCGCGGGAGAGGATAACCCTAAATTCGTGAATCCAAGCTAGGAGGACACTCACAATATGTCAGCAGCGAAATATCCAACCAGACCTTTGAAGTTGTGGCAGAAGGCTAAAGAGCTACGCTTGAACCATTACAAAGACGTGGCCACTGCCCGGGAAAAGGGCAAGCTACTGGTCACCGGCGGCACCGATGGGTTCACCAGCCTGCCTTCGGGTCTGGGGGATTATGCATATCTCGGCGGCGAGCCCTGGGGCGCCACCATCTCGGTTGATCCGGCGCTGGCTACCCAGTGCGTCGAAGCCATGGAAGCCAGGAACTACGCCCGCGATATGTGCGCCTACATGAGAAACTACTGGGGCTCGATGTACATAAATAAGAGCCCGTTTGGCGGCCCCTTTCCGAGGCCGGATTTCTGCCTGCAGGGCGGTTTCTGCGACAGCCACCACAAGTGGTTCCAGCATGTAGCCGAATTTTTCAAGGTCCCGTATTTCGCCATAGATATACCCCTGGGCAGCCCTGACATCGGGTTCGACCGCAAAATGGAATACCTGATGGGCCAGTTACTGGACGCCATCGAATGGATGGAAAAGACCACCGGCCGGAAATACGATGATGAAAAACTCATCGAGGCCGTCCATAACGATATCGAGTCTTCGGCCCTCTGGAGCCAGATATGCTGCCTTAACAAGGCAAAACCGGCGCCCATGGACGAAAAGATGATGTTCAGCCTGTACATCGTCGCCGTTCTCATACGCCATGAAAAAGAGTCCGTTGACTTCTACAAAGAGCTCAAGGCAGAAATAGAAGAAAGGGTCAAAGACGGCATTGCCGCAGTGCCCAACGAGACCGTGAGGCTTATGCATGACAGCCAGCCCCCCTGGTACTTCCTCAAAATGTGGCGCTACCTCGAAGAGTACGGGGCCGCCGTCATCGGGTCGTTCTACTCGTTCACCCTCAGCGGCTTTATCGAGAAGCGCGATGGCGTCTGGCTGGCCGGCCAGACACCCAGGGAACGCGGCCTTAGCCTGAAGACGCGCGAAGACGCCGTCAGGGTCCTGGCCGAATGGTACCTGAAGAGAAACGTAACCCAGGAATTCGGGTTGCCCTGGACCAAGAACCAGCAGATGGTGGAATGGGCCAGGGAATGGACGGTCGACGGTTTCATCATCCACCTTAACCGCGGCTGCGAAGGCACCGCCTACGGCCAGATGGAGTCCCGCCTGGAGCTCCTCAAGGCCGGCGTGCCGGTCATGACCTATGAGGGTAACATGGCCGACAGGCGCGAACTTAACGAGGCGCAGACCCTGGACCGTATCGACGCCTTCATGGAAAGCCTGGGACTCAAGAAGAACAAATGAGAATGTCATTGCAAGGAGACCCGGTTTACTTCCCCCTTTCGCAAAAGGGGGAGACGGTGACTTCCCCCTTTCGCAAAAGGGGGATACAGCGACCTCCCCCTTTCGCAAAAGGGGGATACAGGGGGATTTTGCCTGTTTCTTAAAT
>CAZFEA010000247.1:0-5558 GCA_964518085.1 uncultured Dehalococcoidia bacterium | reverse complement strand
TTTGAAAAAGGGCAAATCCCCCTGTATCCCCCTTTTGCGAAAGGGGGAGGTAAACTGAACTACTTTTCTTCGCCGTGGTACCTGAACGAGATTCTCACCTTGGCCCGGTATGCCAGGACCTTTCCGTTCTCCAGGTGCATGTCCAGTTCTTCAATCTCAGCCACGCGCAGGTCTCGCAGGGTTTTTGCCGCCTGTTCCACGGCCGCCGCCGCGGCTCTTTCCCAGGAATCGGGGCTGGTGCCGACCAGGGTGATGATCTTGTACACGCTTTCGGGCATGTCATCCTCCTTGGACTTTGATTGGGGCTGGAAACAACCGCATTTATTGCGAGCGAAGCGAAGCAATCCGGTTACGGGCAGATCATCTTCGCATTGCTACCGGTTTCCATGGTAGCACTCGATCAGGCCAAAATCAATACCCTGGCATCGTCCCGAAAACAGCGATTGAGCCATATGCGGATCCCCTCTCCCTCGATGGGAGAGGGTCAGGGTTAGGGTGACCCCGGCGCGGAAACAGCGCGGCTACTAAACGGTCCCAACCCTTCACACTATCTGAAGTGCGGCTCTTGTTCGATGCCCAGTTGGCTCAATGCGGAATCCCGAACCAGCTCAAGGCATGTCCAGAACTGCTGCCTTTGTTCTTCCGAAAGACAACACAATACTTTCTTGATCGACTGCCTTTTCTTTGTCTGCTGGTAGGCTTTATGCCCTTTATCGGTCATGGCGATCCTGACCAGATTCTTTTTGTCCAGGTCGTTCGTCCTGGTGACCAGGCCCCTCTTTTCCATACGCGTTACCAGTCGCGAGACGGAATGCGGCTTGCGGAACAGCCACCGGGATATTTCCGAAGGTGTCACCTGCTGGTTGCCGTTGCCGCTGATGGCCTCGATGGCTCCGAGCACGGCCGCTTCGACGTTTGTCAGGCCGTAGTTGCCCAGCTCTTGACCGCGGGCTCGATAAACGGCATCTCTCGCCTGATGCAAAAGGAGCCAGACGTTGAAATCTTTATGCCCGAACCGGGCATAGCTGGAAGATGACCTGGTACGCGGACCATTGTTCATCGGTTTGTAGTTTGTGGCCCGGATCTTTGCGGGCTTGTCTCCCGGGATTGTCTTGTCCATCCGAGTAATCCTGTGTAGATAAGTGACGGAATGTGCTCCAATCGTATTATGTTTGTCTTGGCAAGTCAAGAAGGCGAAGGGTTTTGGCATTGACAAGAGCAACGGTGGTGTGCTATGTTGCATTGTTCCATGGGACAATCCCGGGGATTCATCGCCCCGGACTACAACGCAGCGGCCATCATCGTCGGTCGACAATCGCGCTCCAGAATCTCATCAACTTTGGGGGTCAAGCTTGAAGAAGTTCCACTGGTTGATAGCCATCTTTCTTGCCCTGTTATTCGCCGCCTGCTCAGGCCCGACTCAACTCACTGCAACCCCTCAACCGGCAGGCAAGCAACCACCGCCCTCCCCGGGCAATGTCAGCAGCACGGACCGGTGGAGCGAGATAGTGGCGGCGGCCAAAAAGGAAGGGCGGCTGGTGATTTATGGCGCCGCCGGACCGGAGATGAGGCAGCAGGTGACCGATGCCTTCTTCAAGGCACATGGCATCCAGATTGACTGGGTACTGGGCCGGGCCAGCGAGTCGGTCCAGCGTATTATGACTGAGCGACGCGGCGGTATCCATTACACCGATGTGCTTACTGACTCCACTGCCAGCGCCATGGCTTTTTTGAAGCCCGCCGGGGCGCTGAAGCCGATGGAGCCAGACCTGGTCCTGCCTGACGTTAAAGATACCGGCAAGTGGTTCCAGGGGAGGCACTGGTGGCTTGATCCGGAACGAACGCATATGGCCTACGCGGCCAGTCCCATCCCTCCCCTGGCGGTCAATAGCGATTTGGTCAAGAAGGGCGAGATTCAATCGTACCGCGACCTGCTCGCTCCCAAATGGACCGGAATTATGGTCATGGATGACCCCACCATCGGCAGCTCCGGCAATACCTGGACGACCGCAGTGGGCTACAAGATCATGGGTGACGATTACCTGCGCGAGCTGGTGAAACAGAAACCCCTGATATTGCGCAACCAGCGCCAGGAAATCGAATGGGTGGCGCGGGGGAAGAACCCGCTTCTCATCGGTCCCAGCACTGGTGAGTACACCGAAATGAAACGTAGCGGCGCGCCTATCGAAGTAGTTGTCCCAAAGGAAGGGGCATGGCTGTCCCAAAGCCGGGGCGGCCTGAGCCTGTTGAACAACGCACCTCACCCCAACGCGGCGGTGCTGTATCTTAACTGGGTATTAGGCAAGGAGGCCCAGACCATCATCTCCAGGTCGGAAGGCTATCAGAGCGCCAGGCTGGATGTTTCCACCGACCATCTCGAAGCCTTTGCCCTGCGGGACCCGGGCGCGACTTACCACAACACCATAAGCGTGGAGTACGATGCCAAGAAACAGGAATACCTGGAGAAGGCGAAGGTCATATTCGCCGAGTTGATAAAGTAATACCCGGATGCTGCCGGTTATTTTCTGCGGAATATGAAGATTACACATATTGAGACTGTCCCTATCGTGATGCCGAAGCAGGACCCTGGCTGGCGCATCGCCCTGGGCGCCTTCCCCGAGTCACGCGGGCTGCTGGTCAGAATCGCCACCGATACCCGGCACACCGGGTTTGGCTATTCCGGCGCCGATGGACCTTACAAGGGTACCGGCGCGGACGTTCTCAAGGAAGCCTTCCACCGATTTGGCCGCTGCTTGGCCGGGAAGGATCCTTTGAGAATGGAGAAGCTCCTGGTTGATGTCGATGAGGTTGACTTATCAGACCTGTGCCGGGACCAGGCCGACTTAGACCGGGGCAGAATGCGTGCTAAATCCGCCATCGATATCGCGCTCCACGATCTGGCGGGCAAGGCCCTGGGCGTGCCGGTCTATCAATTGCTTGGGGGCCTTGTTCGCGAAGAGGCGCCGGTCATCCGCATCATGGCCCTCAAAGAGCCGGAAGAGATGGCCAGGATCGCCCTGGAGTTGACCGGTGAGGGCTATCGCTACATCAAGATCAAACTCGAAGGAATACTCGACCAAGACGTTGCCCGGGTGAAAGCCATCCGGCAGGCCGTAGGTGACAAGACCCATTTGACGGTAGACGCGAACCAGAGCTATGACGCCCGGGGAGCCATTGAGATGGTCGGGGCGCTGGAGCAGTATCATATTGAGCTGGTGGAACAGCCGGTACCCGCCGGTGACATCCAGGGTTTACTTGCCGTCAGCCGGACAATAAGATCGCCCATCGAGGCCCACGAGTGTGTGGATACACCTGCCAGGGTATTCAGTCTGGCAAAAACGGGCTTTTTCGGGTTCATGAACCTGTCCGTGACCCTGGGCGGCCTGCGATCTTTGAAGACTGTTGTCGATGTATGCCGGCTGGCCGGGATAAAATGCGTCATTTCCTGCGTGGGGACGCGAATCCTTTCTGCCGCCTCGATGCATTTCATTGCCTCCTGCGGCCATCTGGACTTTGCCTGCCAGATCGGCGAATTCGCCCGTTTCAACAACGACCCGGCCACGGGACTGGAGATAGATAACGGCATGCTCCGCGTGTCGCATCGCCCCGGGTTGGGCATCCAGGTCAACATTTGAAGCACCCATGCCCGCTGGCGGCGGGCACCATGAAGGATGAAAATGGCCTATCATCACAGGAGGCCCAGTCCACCTCCCCCTTTCGCGAAAGGGGGACACAGGGGGATTTTGCCTGTTTCTTAAATCCCCCTTAGTCCCCCTTTTTCAAAGGGGGAGATGGCGACATTTTCTGAGCAAGGGCCCATGTAACTACGAATGAATCGTCCATGCTCGCGAGCGAGCACCATGAAGGTTGAAAAACCATGTCTCCACAGGCAGGGCCGCCTGTGGTACCGGCTATTTTCCGGGGAACACGAATAGTTTAGCCCGCAGCGAAGGGTCGTGTCTGTTCGTGTTAATTCGTGGCTAACGTCCCGGTTTTTGCATTTTGATTTGTCATTTTGTATTTTCCATTTTGATTTTTGATTTTTTCTCAGGAGGCGCTATTTGAAGCAGCGTAAATACGCCATAGTTGGCCTGGGCACCACCAGGATGGGCCATGCCCCGGAACATACTGGGCGGGCCTATGAAACGGAGGCGGTACGCCTGGCCATCGAAGACGCCGGCCTGAAAAAGGAGGATATCGATGGCTGCATACACTGCAAAATGGAGGCGGGCAGCCATGTCCTCCAGAGCTGGACCGATGGTTTCCCGAGGGTCCTGGGGATTCCATCCAACTTCTATTTCCACATCGGCCGAGGCGGCGCCATGGGCACTTATGCCATTGCCGCGGCCTGCGGATTCCTGGAGCTGGGTCTGGCCAAATACATCGCCATCGGCTACGGCACCGACGCCTGGACGCGTACCCATACCGCCCGGGCCCATGTCGGCGACGAACGGCCCGGCCTGTGGGGACCGCAGTTCGGCGCGTCGCGTGCCGTCCATGACCACTCCCTGTTCTTCACCAGGCACATGCATGAATATGGCACCACCAGTCGCCAGCTTGGCGCCATCGCCGTAGCCCAGAGGGCGTGGGCCTGCCTGAACCCGGCGGCCCAGATGTACGGCAAGCCCATTACCGTAGAAGACCACCAGAACTCGCCCGTCGTTGTCTGGCCGTACCATCTTCTCGACATTTGCCAGCAGACCGATGGCGGCACGGGCGTCATCATCACCACCTCCGACCGGGCTAAGAATGCCCCGAAAAGGCCAGTATATGTCGCCGGTATAGGCTTCGGCGACCAGCAGAGGAAACTGTGGTGGGAGAAGAAGCATTACACTTACCTGGATGTCGAGCCGGCAAAAAGGACTGCGTTTTCCAGCGCCGGGATCGATCTTAAAGACATCGGCTGCGCCCAATTCTATGATTGTTTTACCACCGAGGTGCTGCTTCAGTTGGAAGACTACGGCTGGTGCAAAAAGGGCGAAGGCGGGCCCTTCGTCGAGGCCGGCAACATCGCGCCCGGAGGAACCATCCCGGTCAATACCGGCGGCGGCCTCCTGTCTTCGCACCACCACGGCGACCTCACCGGGGTGGCCGAAGCCATCCGCCAGTTGCGCGGCGAGGCCGATAAGCGCCAGGTCAAGAATCTGAAATTCGCCATGGCCACCGGCCATGGCGGTGAACTGGTGAGTCCGGGCATGTGCTCCACGCACAGTTGCCTGGTATTGACCAATGAAGGAGGGAAGTAGCATGAGAAGAAAGCTGTTCCTGGTCGTCATAGCCGTCGCCGCGGTCCTCTATGCTGGTTGTGCGGCTACCCAGCCCACGGCCACGCTGGCGCCGGACAGGCAAGTCCAGACCGGTCCTGGAAAGGAGTCCAACTGGGACGCGCTGGTGGCCGCGGCAAAGAAGGAAGGGGAAGTGTTCCTCTACTGGGAAGGCAATGCCGAGATGCAGCGCAAGATATCCAGAGCATTCACGGATAAGTTCGGCATCGAGGTCATCACCTACACTGCCTCGGCGGCGGAAATGTCGGAAAGGATGTCGCGGGAGTACCGGGT
>CAZFEA010000246.1:0-5620 GCA_964518085.1 uncultured Dehalococcoidia bacterium | reverse complement strand
CCGGCGGCTCGCGGCTACGCCCCCACCATCCCCGGCACGCGGCAGCGTGCCGCCACGGGTATTGACAGAGGGATCAGTCTGGCTTATGATGTCTTGTCTATCATGTAAGTGATTGATTACTTCTCAATGGGTCAGGCACGCCGGGTCATATGTACAAGAGATTGCACAAGCGAAAGCACAGCGAGCAAAGGCAAAAGCAGATAGTGGCCGCTGCCAGGAAACTGATCATCAAGCACGGCAGCGAACACGTCACCGTCCGCCGGATCGCCAGGGAAACCGGGATTTCGGAGGGGGCGATCTACCGCCATTTCAAGAGCAAGAAAGATATTCTCCTGCTGCTTATCGATTCCATCGAAGACAACCTGATCGAAGACATCGAAAAGAACCTGGCCCCGGGCCAGCCCCGGCTGGAGATGCTTGACGACATGATCAGGGACCATTTATCATCGATCGAGCAACGCAAGGGGGTGACCTTCCTGGTCATCGCCGAAATCATCAGCCTCGGTGACCGGAACCTCAATCACAGGATACTCGGGGTACTCAACAAGTACACCGAGCTCATTCGAGAAATCCTGGCCGCCGGGATACGGACCGGCGAAGTAAGACCGGACCTGGACCTGGATATCGCCGCCCGTTTGTTCTTCGGCATGATGCAGGGCATGGCCAGCTTTTGGGCCCTGAGCGATTACCGCCTGGACCTCCAGGAGGGGTGTTTATCCGCCTGGCATATATTGCGCCAGGCGGTGAGAGGGGAAATCAACCGTGTGGACGCCTGAAAATCTGCAGGACCTGGTGAGGGAGAAACTTGCCGGTCGTTTATTCATCGTGGTATCTAACAGAGAGCCATACATTCATGTCCTGGACAATGAAAAGATCAAGTGTATTGTCCCGGCCAGCGGCCTGACCACGGCCCTCGACCCGGTGATGCAGGCCTGCGGCGGCACATGGATCGCCCATGGCGGGGGCAATGCCGACAGGAAAGTAGTGGACAGGCACCAGAAGGTGATGGTGCCTCCGGACGATCCGAAATACCAGTTGCGCCGGGTCTGGCTGACGAAGGAGGAGGAAGAAGGTTATTACTACGGATTTTCCAATCAGGCGCTGTGGCCGCTATGCCACATCGCCTATACCCGTCCCATATTCAACGAAGCCCACTGGAACGCTTACCGCAGAGTCAACAAGCACTTCGCCAGGCAGGTCCTGGCCGAGGTTGGCGACCACAGGGCCTTCGTCTTCGTCCAGGACTACCATCTCGCCCTGCTGCCGAGACTGCTCAGGGATGACGACCATCGAATCTGCGTGGCCCAGTTCTGGCATATTCCGTGGCCGAATCCGGAGGCTTTCCGCATTTGCCCGTGGCAGGAAGAAATCCTCGATGGTCTGCTGGGCAATGACCTCCTCGGGTTTCATATTCGGTATCATTGCAACAACTTCATGGATACCGTGGACCGGGCGATCGAAGGAAGGGTGGACCGGGAGCGATACGAGGTAACACGGGGAGGCAGGAAGACTGCCATCAGGCCATTCCCCATCAGTGTCGACTTTGAACACCTGAACAAAGAGGCGCAGATGCCAGAAGTCGCCCGTACCGCAGATAAGCTGAAACAGGAACTGGGGATAACAGACGAATTTATCGGTCTGGGGCTGGACCGGATAGACTATACCAAGGGGATTCCCGAGCGTCTCAAGGCGATTGATCGCTTTCTCGACCTGTATCCTGAATACAGGACCAGGTTCGTCTTCATACAGGCAGGGGTGGCCAGTCGCGAGCAGATCAGCAGCTACCGGTCGCTGGGCGACGAGGTGGATTCACTGGTCGCCAGCATAAACTTCAAGTATGGCGCCGGTCCCTGGAAACCCGTCATCTTCTTGAGGGGCAACCTGCCGTGGCTGTCTTTGACTGCCCTGCGGCGCATGGCCCACTTCTGTGTTGTCAGCTCATTGCACGATGGCATGAACCTGGTTGCCAAGGAGTTTGTGTCCAATCGCTATGATGAAGACGGGGTTTTGATCCTGAGCCCATTTACCGGCGCCTCCAGGGAACTGACCGATGCGCTCCAGGTCAACCCCTATGCCACCGACCATTTTGCCGAGGCCATCAGGACCGCCATCACCATGCCCCTGACCCAAAGGCAAAAGAGGATGCGCAAGATGCGAAAGACGGTCCGGGAGCATAATATTTACAAGTGGGCCGGGGACATCGTTACCGAACTGGCAAAATTCGAGTTTGGGGACTAGGACGTGCAATATCTTTTCGCGGCGTTGGCCGAGCTGGCTGCCAGGTTCAGGCAGGCCGGGCATATTCTTATCCTTTGCGATTACGATGGCACACTGACGCCCATCGTCGAAACCCCGGCAATGGCCCATCTTCCCGACAATATGCGCCGGATACTGACGGAACTGACCGGCAGGGCCAGGTTCACCGTAGGGATTATCAGCGGCAGAGAGCTGGCGGACCTGACGCAGAGGGTTGCTATCGGTGGTATAATATATGCAGGCAACCATGGTCTGGAAATAACCGGGCCTGGTCTGAGTTTCGTCCATCCCCGGGCGACGCGAGAAAGACCTTTCCTGGGATTCTTGTATCGTGTTCTGGCAAAAGCCCTGGGCAGTGTAAGGGGTGTTCTCGTCGAGAACAAAGGACTCACCCTGAGCGTCCATTACCGCCAGGTAGAACCCGAAAACACAGCAAAGGTCAAAGCCATATTTGAAAGCTCACTGTCAGCGGCCGGCCCTCCCGGCAAATTTAGAACAACCTGGGGCAAGAAGGTGCTGGAGGTGCGCCCGGAGGTGGACTGGCACAAGGGAAGAGCGGTGGAGTTCTTGATCAACGCCCATGCCAGGGGTGGCAGGCGTCGTGGCCTGTTGACGGTTTACATCGGGGATGATAGGACTGACGAGGATGCCTTCGATTTTGTTTCCCGGCACGGCGGTGTTTCCGTTCTTGTCGGGCCGCCCCGGCAGCCCAGCCGGGCTGATTATTTTGTGGAATCCCAGGAAGAGGTGCGGAAGTTCCTGGAATTCATCCTCGAGAAAGACAAACAAGGCAGGGCTGCTGAATGAACCAGATTTTTGATTGGTTCGTACTGAACTGGCGCATGTTTGTCGTTCCCCTGGCGGTTACGTTCAGCATCCTGGTTATCTTCCTCTGGCTGAGAGGACAAATGATGGCGGCTGTTGAACGGTGGGCTGTCGCCAGGGAAGACAGAAAGATGTTGCGTGACGCGGTGCGGCTGTTTTCTCTGCATTTCTCGGTAATAATAAGCGTCTTTCTCGGGCTGATGATAGCCGACCTCGGTGAGCGTTGGAAGACGCTGGCAAACAGTTTCTTGCTGTCGTTGCTACTTATTTCTGCGACGGTAATCGGTTTTCGACTGGCTGAGCGGTTCATAACGTTGCAGGCGAACAGGCTTAAAGCCCCCAGCGCAGGAATCAAGACCATGCAGGCGATCCTGCGAATTGCCTTCTTGATCTTCATTGTCCTGGGCGTCATGGATATCTGGCGGATATCTACCAGTCCTCTCCTGTTGCTGATCGGCGTGGCCGTTCTGGCATCAGCCCTGGCGCTACGAAACATGATACCCAACTGGTTTGGTTGGGTGCAGATGGCAGCGGCGAGCCAGATAAAGATCGGCGACTATATCAAGTTGCCGGGTGGGGAGGAAGGTCAGGTTACCGACATCTCGCTGGCATACACGTCCATCAAGGCGATGGATGAAAGCATTATCCTCATCCCCAATCGCAAGCTGACGGACACAACCATTATCAATTATGGCAGGCCCCTCAAGCAGGCCAGAGACTTCTTCCAGTTCTATACCTGTTTACACCTGACGGAGCTGACCGGCCTTAAGGCCAGGAACCTGAAAGAACTGGCCGAGATGATCAGGACCGCCTCGGAAGCATCAATGCATCACCATACCCACCATTACATTCAAGAGCATCATTACCTCCGGCCGGAACCGGCCAATGATTTTGCCGTCTGGGTCACTGACGCGCTGGGTGATGAAGTATTGGGGGAGCGACTGGCCAGCGTTGATCCTTTCCAGTTCCCGGTAACCAGCGCCCTGAGGGAAAGATTCGCCTCGGTTATCGAAGAACGCCTGGCCGAGCCGGTTGCCCAGCGGGAAGCCTCTGAAGGCAGGGAATTCTATTTCATGAGGGTACTGAGGCTTATCATGCCAACCCCTATCGTGGTCAAGGACCTGAGGCAATTCATTGAAGGCATACACCGGGTGAGTTCAAGCTCGATATATTTCCACATGTTTGAGGCCAGGGTCCGCCTCGGGACAGGACAGAACGATTTTTCTCTCTGGCTTCAGAAAAGCCTGGGCGAGCCGGAACTGGCGGAAAAAGTGGCCCGCCTTGACCCTTATACATACTCCCTGGAGGGACTAAAATTAGCCCTGATAAAAATATTGGAAAAACCGCTCAAATAAGCATAACTGACTACGAGCCTATCGTCGGTCGGGCCACCCTGGACGAACTTCGCCTGGTTGCCGGAAAACTCACCGGCAAATCAATTACCAACGTAAACTCGACGTATACCGGCGGCGGCGTCGCCGAGATCCTCAGCCGCATGGTGCCTTTGCTAACGCAGCTAGGAGTCGATGCCCGGTGGAGCGTGATCAAGGGCACCGACGAATTCTTTCAGGTGACCAAGAAGTTTCATAATGCGCTGCACGGCAGGGCGGAAACCATCACCGATGACGAACTCGCGCTGTTCCTGGAAGTCAATCGCAGGACTATTTTTTCATCCATGATCCTCAACCGATTGCTCTGATCGAGAAAAGAAACGAAATTGGGGGCGGATGGGCGTGGAGATGCCATGTCGACGTCTCCAAGCCCAATCAGCGGGTATGGAAATTCCTGGAATCGTATATACACAGATATGATGCGGCCGTCTTTTCGGCGCCGGCTTTTTCAGTCCTGCTCCCAATTTGCCAGGTGCTCATCTCGCCATCGATTGACCCCCTGAGCGACAAGAACAGGGAACTGCCGGAATCGGTGATAGAGGCAGTCCTGGCAGGCTATAACATTCCCAGGGATAAGCCGATCATTACCCAGGTGTCCCGTTTCGATTATTTGAAAGACCCGGTGGGACTGATACAGGCGTTCGAACTGGTGAAGCGGAGCGTGGACGCGAGACTGGTCCTGGCCGGGGGCACCGCGACCGATGATCCGGAGTCGGACAAGGTGCTTGCCGAGGTGAGGGAACGGGCGGGCAACAATCCCGATATCCACGTGCTGCTTATTCCACCCGGTAGCGATATCCAGATTAATGCCTTACAACGGGCTTCAGCGGTGGTGGTGCAGAAGTCCATAAAAGAAGGGTTCGGGCTCACCGTCAGCGAGGCGCTGTGGAAGGGAAAACCGGTGGTAGCCTCGGCCGTGGGTGGGATAACGCTTCAAATTGTAAACAAATTTACCGGACTGCTGTCCCACGGAATTGAAGGCACGGCTTTCGATATTAAACAGCTCCTGGTCAACCCGGACTATGCCCGCTGGCTTGGCGAAAACGGGCGTGAGCATGTCCGGCAGAATTTCCTGATAACGCGCCATATCAAAGACTATCTGCTCCTGTTTCTGACCCTGGGACATCACGAAGACACAATTCACATTT
>CAZFEA010000245.1:0-5623 GCA_964518085.1 uncultured Dehalococcoidia bacterium | reverse complement strand
TCGACAGGTACGACAGGCTTTCCAGCCTGTCGCATCGCGAGCGAACTGCCTGTCCGTCGTCCACGCCATCGCGGGAATGCTTCGTCACCCCCAGAAGCCGGGGAATTCCTCGTAGTGATAGCTAGCGATCTCTTTAATGGCAGGGGAAGCCGGCGGCGTGGCGAGCATCGTGGAAGAAGTTGTGTAACCAGTTCTCCTGCATGGCGCGTACCCCCAGGTCGCTGGCGAAGAACACGGCGTAAAGGCCCGCGATCATGGCCATCATCAGCGTGACCCAGTGCCAGTTGGCGGCTAACCTGTTGGGCAATGATAGAACAGTAGCTGGCATAGTTTTCCCTCCCGATAGATTTATTTGATCAGGATGCCATCCTGAGCAAGGCATTGATGATGGCCGCGGCCATGGGGCTCCCTCCCTGGCGGCCGGGCAGGGTGATATAGGGTACGCCGGACTCAACAAGCTTCTCTTTTGACTCAGCGGCGCTGATGAAGCCGACGGGAACGCCAACCACCAGTGAGGGCGGCTCTAGCCCCGCTGCCAGCATGTCCAGGAGGGATAGCAGCGCGGTGGGTGCGTTTCCGATGGCAATTACCGCCCCGGGGATACTGGGCGACAGAAGTTTCATGCCGGCGGCGGACTTTGTCGAACCATATGGGGAAGAGGCCGTTCCTGCTTGTTCAATGGCGCAAAAAACCGGGCAGCCCAGGTTGGCAGCCAGTTGGCGATTGATCCCTACCGAAACCATGCGGACGTCGGCGACTATCGGCTTGCCCGAACCAAGGGCCGACAGGCCGGACTTGATAGCGTTGTCATGGAACTTGAGCATGGCTGATAACTCGGGATTGGCCGTGGCATGCAGCACCCGTTTCCTAACCAGCCCTTCGGCGGATTGGTCGAGTTCCGGGTAGTGTGCCGAGATTTGAGCAAAGCTCTGTTGTTCAATTTCCGAGATGGCAGCGGCGCCGGATGGGCCGGGTCCCCCGGCCACGCCGCCGGGTCCCCTGGCCTCCTTCAACCGGTTTTCCAGGATATCTATAAGGCGGTGGTCGACCCCCAGGCTCCGTGCCATGGTTATGTTGACCCCGGGATATTTGGTTCTGATGCTGTCCAGTTCAGCCGGAATGTGTTGATGGTAATGGGCGCCCTCGAAGAGAAAATAGGGCAGGACCACGATATCCCTCGCGCCCGCCGAAACCAGGGTAGCAATGCTTTCCTTCAGGTCGGGCCGGTTGAATTGCAGGAACGCCGGGGAAACGGTATCTCCGTTGGCCATGCGCTGGCGGAGAAGATCAACGATTTCCCTGACCCGGGCGCCCTCTAATTTTTCGCCCCGGCTTCCGTGGGCCAGAAGAACAATCCCTGCTGCGCTCATTGTGACATAAAAAAGCCCCTGCCTGTTGAATCGGCAGGGGCCTAAATGCATTGTGTATTCACGCCCAAGCCTTTCCGCGAAGGCTGTTTTCCCGGACAAAGGCGGAGATCTGGCTCAGTCCATAGAGGGACATCACAGTTGCGGGACAGCGCCGGATTTTCACCGGACTTCCCCGGAGCGCCGCCAGGAGCGGCCTCTCTTTGTCCTTATTCTTCTAAGCTCTTAAAAAGCTGAGAAATCTTATAACTTCTTGAGCCTGTTGTCAAGGTCTATTTGCGGGCGTAGCGGCACGGCGCACTGCTGGACCTGTAGGGGCGAGCCATGGGTGGTGCTCCGGGGCCGGGGGTGCGGCTCGCCCGCCCAATCGTGGTCCTCGCTGCAGGGCCGTGGCCGCGTCACCACGCATCCAATTCCGATCTGTAGTTGGCACGCGGCGACGTGCCCCTGCGGATCCCTATGGCATGAGGAACGACCGGCGGCGCACGGGCACAGGGCGGGCGAGCCGCCCCCGCCGGGCATCATCCGCCCCTCATGGCGTCGCCCCTACGGGGCTGACACAAAAATTTAATCCTTTCCGTATCAGGGCGGTGGCGAAACAGCCTGCAAAGTCGGCCCCGAACCATGTATAATTCCTTCTATGCCTAAAGTTATAGCTATCGTCGGCATGGCCGGCTGCGGCAAGAGCGAGGTCTCGAGGCGGTTTGAACGGGCGGGTTTCCGCCGCATAAGGTTTGGCGACATTACCGACCGTGAGGTAAGGAAACGGGGACTGAGGCTTTGTGAGAAAAACGAGCGCCAGGTGCGCGAACTCCTCCGAAAGGAGAACGGCATGGCGGCCTATGCGGTCTTAAATTTGCCGCGGATAGATGAAGCGCTGCAGACGTCGGATGTCATTATCGACGGGCTGTACTCCTGGGAGGAATATTTACTGCTGGCAGAAAGATATCGCCCGGATTTCAAGGTAGTGGCGGTTTATGCCTCGCCGGAAACCCGTTACCGGAGGCTGGCCGGACGACCGGTCCGTCCTCTCACCGCGGCGGAAGCCCGGCAGCGGGACATCACGGAAATCGAAAACGTGAAAAAGGGCGGGCCGATCGCCATGGCCGATTTCACCCTGGTGAATGAATCGACGCTGGAAAGCCTCGAAGCGGAAGCCGGGAAAATAATTGCATTGCTGCGACGGGAGTGCATTGAGACCCGGCCCTGACGAATATTTTCTCAAAATAGCCCGGGTAGTCTCGGAACGCGCCACCTGCCTGCGCCATCACGTGGGCGCGCTGGCGGTGCGGGACAAGCATATCCTGACGACGGGCTACAACGGCGCCCCGGCCGGTCTTAAAGACTGCCTGGAACTGGGCTGCCTGCGGGACGAGCTGGGCATTCCATCGGGCACGCGACATGAAATCTGCCGGGCCATACATGCCGAGCAAAATGTTATCGTCCAGGCGGCTCTCCACGGGGTAAGCCTGGAGGGGGCCACCATCTATTGCACCCATACTCCCTGTAACCTGTGCGCCAAGATGCTGGTCAATGCCAAGATCAAGAGGTACGTCAGTTGCGGAAAGTACAACGATAACTCGTTTGTCGACCTGTTCAGGGAGGCGGGGATAGAGGTTTCAATGGTACCCAAACCGCCATCGGAGATTGTCGACCTGGAATAAGGGATAGAATACAGAAGATAGAAGACAGAAGACGGAAGGTAGAAGATAGAAGGAAGTAGCGAGTAGCAGCGGGAAACTTTTTTGGCTGATAATCAACAACTGCATTCGGAGCTCCAACTTCTAACCTCTAACTTCTATCTTCTGTCTTCTATATTCTTTCCGGAGGTGTCCCATGGCAAACGGCTCACTCCCTTTCGAAGAGCGCTACTGGCCATTTTTCGAATACAAGGAGACCTGCAGGCGGGCGGTCGAGGACCCCGAAAGGTTCTGGGAGAATGAAGCCCAGAAGCTGACCTGGTTCAAGAAGTGGGACCGGGTGTTGGAATGGGAACCGCCCTTTGCCCGCTGGTTCAAGGGCGGTGAGTTAAATGCTTCCTATATCTGTGTCGACGAGCATGTCAAGACCTGGCGGCGCAGCAAGGTGGCCATCTATTGGGAGGGGGAACCCGGGGATACCCGTTTGATCAGCTATTCGATTTTGTATCGCGAGGTCAATCGTTTTGCTTCGGTACTGAAGAAGCTGGGAGTGGAAAAGGGGGACAGGGTGGCGATGTACATGCCCATGGTGCCCGAGTTGCCCATTTTCATGCTCGCCTGCGCCCGTATCGGCGCCGTTCACACCGTGGTATTCTCCGGCTTCAGCGCCCAGGCCCTGGCGGACAGGATCAACGATACCAAGGCCAAAGTGCTGATAACCGCCGATGGCGGCTTCCGGCGGGGCAGGGCGGTTGCCCTCAAAGCCATCGCCGATAAGGCCCTGGAGATGGCCCCTTCAGTGCAGAAGACGGTGGTGATAGAGCGCACCAACGATCCCATCGACATGAAGCCCGGGCGGGATTTCTGGCTGGATGAGTTGCTGAAGACCGCCGAGACCTATGTCGTGCCCGAACACCTGGAGGCGACCCATCCCCTGTACATACTTTATACTTCGGGGACGACCGGGAAGCCCAAAGGCATCATGCACAGTACCGGCGGCTACATGGTCTTTAACCACTCGGTCTATAAATGGGCATTTGACATAAAAGAGGAATCGGTCTACTGGTGCACTGCCGATGTCGGCTGGGTAACCGGGCACAGCTCGGTGGTCTATGCCCCGCTGGCGCACGGCGCCGCCCTGGTAATGTATGAGGGGGCGCCGGACCACCCCAATCCGGACCGCTGGTGGGACCTGATTGATAAATATGGGGTCACCATATTCTATACCTCTCCGACGGCTATCAGGATGTTCATGAAGTTTGGTGAGGAGTGGCTGAAAAAGCATGATCTCAGCACCCTGAAGGTCCTGGGAAGCGTAGGCGAGCCGATCAATCCTGAGGCCTGGAGGTGGTACTACCGCAATGTCGGCAACCAGAGATGTCCTATCGTGGACACCTGGTGGCAAACTGAAACCGGCAGCGCCATGATCAGTCCGGCAGCGGGGCTCGATATGCCGCCCCTCAAGCCCGGTTCGGCCACGTTTCCCCTCCCTGGCGTTGAGGCCGACGTGTTGACCGACCAGGGCGAGCCGGCGCCGGTGGGGGAGAGAGGCAACCTGGTCATCAAGAAGCCCTGGCCGGGAATGCTGATGGGGATCTATGGCGACCCTCAGCGATACCAAACTACCTACTGGTCCAGGTTTAAGGGCGTGTACAACAGCGGCGACTATGCCATCAAGGATAATGAAGGCTATTTCTGGATACTGGGCCGGGCGGACGAGGTCATCAAGGTTGCCGGGCACCGGTTGGGCACCGCCGAAATCGAAGATGCGGTGATCTCACATCCGGCGGTGGCCGAGTCGGCGGTGGTGAGCAAGCCGGACCCGGTGAAAGGGGAGGTGATAATCGTTTTTGCCATACTGAAAGCCAGTCAGTCCCCGTCGCCGGAGCTCGGCAAGGAAATCAGCGATACGGTACGAAAGCAGATAGGGCCCCTTGCCAGTCCGGAGGCAGTCCATTTCGTCAGTAAACTGCCGAAGACGAGAAGCGGCAAGATAATGAGGCGGGTGCTGAAAGCCATTGCCACCGGGGCGGCGATCGGCGATTTGAGCACCCTGGAAGACGAGACCTCGGTGGGCGACGCCGCCAGGGCATACGAGGAGCTGAAGAAGGAGGTGTGAGAAGGAAGAAGGGAAAAGGGAAAAGGCAAAAGGGAAAAGGGAAAAGGCGTAGGGGCTAACCAGGGAGACCCGCGTCAGGGTGTAGGGTGGGTTAAGCGTCGGTAGGGAGTGTTCAGGGGACGACGCGAACCCACCGGGGGGACTTGAAACACGAATTGAACGAATAAACACGAACTCTACTGGTGTGAATTGGTAGTGTTCGTGTTTATTGTCACGAAAATACCGCCCGCCCGGTCTCCTCTCCCCTCGCGGGAGAGGATTAAGGTGAGGGGGGGGCCGCTATCCGGGCAGGAAGAGGATCCACTGACGTAGAACCGGGTCGGGCCACGGAACACGAAGAAGCTGCTCAAAAATACCCTGCAGGAAGGCAAAGTTGAGGACGGCGATCACAATGGCAGTCAGCCACGTGGCCCCGTGCTTTTTGGCATACAGAAAGGACCACAAGGGTATGCTGACGGTAAACCCTATGATCCAGCAGCCGGCCAGCAAACTTGCGA
>CAZFEA010000244.1:0-5627 GCA_964518085.1 uncultured Dehalococcoidia bacterium | reverse complement strand
TAGCCTGCGGGCGCCGTTTTCCGTTTACACCCGAGCGGCTTGAGGAACACATCGGAAGGGCACCAGTCGGTAAAGGTTTCCTGAAGCTTCAACACACCCACGAGACCCACCAGACCGAGGCCCACCGGATTGCTGACCCACAGGGCGATGGCGGCAAAAACCAGGATCATTATGCCTTGCACCAAAGATCGCCCTCTTTGCAGTGACATCGTCATTGCCATTCCCTCCTTTTCCGAATGCCCCATGTTATCACCCGCCCGGAAAGAAGTCAATGGCCCATCAAGGGAGAGGGGACCGACCCCGGCGGAGCTGGTCCAACCAGGCGGTGGATTTGGTCTCATTTTCCAGCACGTAGACCATAAACCCCCGCAACAGGTATTCGAGTTCCGAGGCGAGCTCACTGTCCAGGTTGAGTCGCACCGCGGTCTCGAAAGGATTGGCCTGGAGGAACCGCAGCGCCTTGACGGCATTGACCGTCACCGGTCTCAGGTCGCCGGCGGCCACTTTATCCCGGCAGCCGGGACAGACCAGGCCGCCCGAGCCGGCGCTGAGAACAAACGGCGGTTCCTTAAGGGCCTGGTTACAGTGAGGGCAGTGGTACAACTGCGGGCGGAAACCCATAAGGTCCAGGAAGCGTATGTCAAAGAAGCGCAGCACCAGGTCGCCTTTTTTGGCCTGAGCGATACGCCCCAGGGTATCCAGCAATAGGTGGTACAGTTCCGTATTGGGTTGCCGCTCGGGCGTGAACCGGTCTATCATCTCGGCCACGTAAAGACCACACGAAAGCCGCCAGAGATCGTCTCGCAGGGGCAGAAACCCTTCTTTCAATTCCGCCTGGGAAACAGAATCCAGGGTCTGGCCGCGGGCCAGCAGCGCTGTAACCTGATTGAGCATCTCCAGGTGGCCGCCCATCTTGCTCTTGATACGCCGCACCCCTTTGGCCACGACCGTCAACTTGCCCAGGCCAGGCGTATACAGGGATAGCAGCCTGTCAGCTTCGCCTATCTCCCTCTGGCGGAGGACAACGGCCTCGGTCTTGTAGATGCGTGGTGATTCCGGCATAGAAGGAAGTTACATCCTGTAAAAGCATCTTATATCTAAGACGAATGCTCGGGGCATAGATTCTGCTATAATAGCAGCATTGGACTCCAGGAAATCGCGATGGAAGACTGGAAACAGCGGATATCGGTAAACCCCAACATTTGTCACGGCCAACCGTGTATCAAAGGAACTCGAATCATGGTCTGGATTATCGTGAGTTGCATTGCCAATGGGGACTCCGTTGACGACGTACTTCGTGCTTATCCCTCTCTCACCCGGGAGGATGTGCGGGCGGCACTGCTATATGCTGCAGAGCTGACGCGCGAAAATGTAATACCTGTAGGGGCGGATGCGAACTGACAAAAATCAAGCTCGATGAGAATATCGACCCCCGAGCAAAGGATCTGCTGCTAGGCGCGGGACATGATGTACTCACTGTACAGGATGAGGCCGCTGGTGGGGCTGAAGACTCAGTCATAGCAACATTAGCAAAAGCTGAAAAACGCTGCCTTGTCTCGCTGGACCTCCATTTTGCCGACATTTTCGCCTACCAGCCACAGGAATATTCCGGCCTCGTCGTCTTGCGACACCCTCGCCCCACGGTCGATGGTCTGTTGAACCTGGTAAGACAGCTAATTGTTTCTCTGCGTTCCAAAGTTCCAAACCGCCAGGTGTGGATAGTAGAGCCCGGACGAATACGAATTCACGGAGAGACTGTCAGCTAAACGCTCGATCGCTGAAACCACCCTCACGGGATTGCTTTGTTCCCCTGTGGTATTGGCCGACAGATGTTCATTCCCCGTGGGTCGATGGGTTAATTACTCGCAGCATCGGGAATGCAAGGGCGAGCCAACGGCTCGCGGCTACAGCCCGCCCCCACGGCACGTGCAACGTGCTACTACGGCTGCAACTCCTGTCTTCCCTCCATGGCCCGCAGCAGGGTAACGTCATCGGCATATTCCAGGTCGCCGCCTACAGGCAGGCCGCGGGCTAGCCTGGTCACTCGAACACCAAGGGGCGTGAGCAACCGGCATAGATACATGGCCGTGGCTTCCCCTTCCAGGTTGGGGTTTGTCGCCAGGATCACCTCCTGGACCGCCCCGTCCTGCAACCGCCTGAGAAGCTCCTTGATCTTCAACGCCTCGGGTCCAACCCCATCCATGGGGGAAATGGCGCCATGGAGCACGTGGTACAGACCCTTGTACCCCCTGGACCGCTCCAGGGCGAGAATGTCCAGTGGTTCCTCGACAACACAAACCCGGGTAGCATCACGCTGGGTGCTGGAACAAATTGGGCACGGGTCCACCTCGGCGAGATTCTGACAACGGGAGCAGACGATGATCTTTGCTTTCAGCTCCAGAAGGGCGCCGGCCAACCGCTGCACCTCCTCCAGGGGCTGCTTCATGAGGTAATAGGTCAAACGCTGGGCGGTCTTGGGACCGATACCGGGCAACCTGTGAAATTGCTCGATAAGCCTGAGCACCGGCTCAGCGGGGGGGATAAAACTGGATTCCATACAGGACTAATTATATAGGACAACCCCGGCTGATTTCACCCTCACCCCTTCGGCTTCGCTCAGGGCAGGCCCTGACCCTCTCCCATCAAGTAAGAGGGAATTCCGAATGCTACATCAGGCCGGGTATCTTGAGACCCCCGGTTATGGCTCCCATCCGGCTCTGGGCAAGTTGCTGCGACTTCTCCAGGGCATCATTGAACGCCGCCATTACCAGGTCCTGGAGCATTTCCACGTCTTTTGGATCGGCGACATCGGGTGAGATTTCCACCTTCTGCACCTTTTGGTGGCCGGTCATGGTTACCTTCACCACACCACCTCCGGCCGTCCCTACCACCGTGGCCTGTTCCAGTTCCTGCTGGACTTTGGCCATACGGGCTTGAAGTTCCTGGGCCTGCCTCAATATCTGTTTGTTCATTGGTTCTCCGTATTGTTAACAATCTTTACGCCGACGCCCATTTCCACCAGGGCCTTGACCATGGGGTGGTCCTTGTCTGCCTGGACAATGCTCTGGGCCTTGCAGGGACGGTTGACCAGTTCACCAAGGAACTTCTCCACTGCCTGGCGTACCGGGTCCTTATCAAATCGTTGCTTCAGGATGGCCGATTTAAATGCGAAGGTGATGGCATCACCATCCACGGTGGCCACCTTGCAGCTTAACAGCAGACCGGCAGCCTCGGCATTTACCTTCTTCAGTTTGGTCGACACCAGCGATTGAATGTTCTTCCACTGGGCCTTCAGGTCTTCGAGGGTGGAAAGCGGCTGCAAAACGGTTTCCGGCTGTTGTCCCGGCGCTGCCGGGGGTTCCGCGGTGTCCGGAGACGCCTGGTACGAGGCCGGGGGAGACTCCGCGGCAACCCGGGTAGCCGGCGGAGCCGGCCTGGACGGCCTGGGGGCTTCAGACTTTACCAGCTTCTTTAGCGGCGCCGGTTGCCGTTCAGCGACCGGCCTGGCCGGCGGAACAGCTTCTTCAAGGGAACACTCCAGCAAGGCCAGTTCCAATGGCAGCGGCGAATAGCTGTCCAGCCGCATATCTATGGCGCCGAAGGTCTGCGCCGCCTTCAGAATATGTCCCAGTGGCACGCCAGCCACCATCTTTTGTATCTCCTGGACCTCTTCCGCGGTCATTTCCAGGCTCTCCCGGGCGCCGCCCTTGATAAAAAGGAGGCTGCGCAGATAGTTGACCAGCTCCCGGTTATACTGGCGCAGATCGAGTCCATCCGTGGCCGCCTGATTAATATTTGCCAGGCCTGCGGGAATGTTCTTGGCCATAACATATCCGGCTAACTCCCTGATCCGGCCCTCGCTGGAGAGGCCGAGGGTCTGCCGCACCTGGGCCAGTTCGATCTTGTGGCCGAAGCTGGCCACCATTTGCTCCAGGATATTCTCCGCGTCCCGCAGGCTGCCGGTGGCGGCGCGGTTGACCAGCTTCAGCGATTCAGCATCAATCTCGACCCCCTCCTGCTGGCAAATATACCCTAACCGGGATTGCACTGCCGGCTGGTTCAAGCGACGGAAATCAAAGCGCTGGCAGCGAGACAGGATCGTGCCCGGCACCATGTGAGGTTCGGTCGTAGCCAGGATAAAAATGATGTGCGGAGGCGGCTCTTCCAGTGTTTTCAACAGGGCGCCGAAGGCCGGGCCGGTAAGCTGGTGGACCTCGTCCACTATGTATACTTTATATCTCGCTGCGGAAGGCGAATAGCCCGCCTTCTCCCGGAGGTCCCTGATATCATCGATCCCGCGATTGGAGGCGGCATCGATCTCTATTACATCCAGGGACTTTCCCTCGGTCACCTCCCGGCAGACGACACAGGTGTTGCAGGGTTCGCCCTTACCATTGCTCAGGCAATTGATGGCCTTGGCCAGGATGCGTCCGGTGCTGGTCTTTCCGGTGCCCCGCGGACCGCAAAAAAGATAAGCATGGGAAATACGCCCCGTTTCCAGGGCGCGTTTCAAGGTGCGGGTCACATGTTCCTGCCCCACCACTTCCTCAAGGGTCTGGGGCCGCCATTTACGATAGAAAACCTGGGAGCTCAATTTGTCCTGTCAGCTATTACTTCAGGGTCACCACCGGTATTATAGCACCGTAGCCGCTCCAGATTCTTGAGTATGCGCTTTTCTCTTTGCCGCATGGCCCTGCGCTCCGCGGGTTTGTCGTGATCGTACCCCAGCAGGTGCAAGAACCCGTGCACCAGCAACCGGTTTACCTCGTCTTCAAGCGGGGTCTCTGTCGTCCGGGCCTGCCTCTGCGCCTGGGGGTAAGAAATAATTACTTCGCCCAATTGCGGCACGAGGTCAACGGGCAAGACGAACTGGTCTTTGCCATTCCCGTTGCCAGACGGCGGGCCGGTTTCTAGCAGCGGGAAAGACAGCACATCCGTAGTGCGGTTGAGACCCCGGTACCGCTGGTTCAAACGCCGCACTTCTTCATCGTCAGTGACGACCACGCTGGTCTCAAGCGGCGACCTGGCGCCTTCCTCTTCGAGTATGCCAAGAACGATTTGCCGGAGTCGCCCGACATGGGGATACGGCGTGAAGCGCTTCTTGACCTTGATTCCTACCTGCCACTTAGTCATAACTACTGCCTCGTTGCCTGCATCTCTTTGCCAGGCAAGATAATACCACAGGGCGTTACGCGCCTCAAGGGTACTTTAATACTATTTTCCCCAAATTTTTGTTAGTATTTCCGTACATAAACATGTACTACGAAAAACCATCACCCTTTCTGGTAAGAAATATCGGGCTATTGCCGGCGGGCGAGGCGCTTGATATCGCCATGGGCAGCGGGCGCAATGCCATTTACCTGGCCCGGAAGGGATGCCGTGTGGACGGGATCGATGTTTCCAGCGCGAAAGTGGCCGCAGTCACGGCCATGGCCTGTGAACTGGGATTGCCGGTGAAAGGCATCGTGGCGGACCTCGAAGCGGGCTACCGCATCCCACCCGCCACGTATGATGTCATCATCTGCTTCCACTACCTGCAGCGGTCTCTTTTCCCCCAGATGCAGGCCGGCTTGAGGCCCGGAGGGGTACTGGTTTACGAGACCTTCACGGTAAAGCAGCCCAGATTT
>CAZFEA010000243.1:0-5647 GCA_964518085.1 uncultured Dehalococcoidia bacterium | reverse complement strand
GGTTAGGTAACAGGTAACAGGTGACAGGCCGTCTCCCCCTTTGAAAAAGGGGCGCACTTACATCTCTCCCCCTTTGAAAAAGGGGGACTAAGGGGGATTTCCAAACGAAAGGGCAAATCCCCCTGTATCCCCCTTTTGCGAAAGGGGGAGGGAAACTGGACCTCCCGGCGACACACATTCAACAAGAGACAACAATGCGCAGCAAGCATCTCTTATCCATTCTTGATCTTGATCAATCGGATGCCCTGTCCCTGATCGAGACCGCGATCAAGCTGAAAAAGGGTCCTCGGGCGCCTCTGTTGTCCGGGAAGAGCCTCGCCCTGGTCTTCGAAAAACCGTCTTTGCGCACCCGGGTCAGCTTCGAACTGGCCATGTGCCAGCTCGGGGGACATGCCATCTACCTTTCCCCCGCCGAGGTAGGGCTGGGGCAGCGGGAACCGGTGAGAGACGTCGCCGGGGTATTGGGCCGCTATGTGGATGGCATCGCCGCGCGCACCTTTTCCCAGGCGACCCTGGTGGAGCTGGCCAGGTTCGGCGCGGCGCCGGTCATCAATGCCCTGTCCGACAAGGAACATCCCTGCCAGGCGCTGGCTGATTTTCTTACCATTTTTGAAAAAAAAGGCGGGTTTGGCAACCTGACCCTGGCCTATATCGGCGACGGCAACAACGTGGCCTGCAGTCTGCTGTTGCTGGCGGCGCTCCTGGGAGTGAATTTTCGCATTGCCTGTCCCCCTCCTTATGCCCCGCCGGCGGCCGTCTGGGAAAAAGCCCGGACCATGGCCGCCGGGAATAAGAGCGGCATGGAAATGGTGCCTGAGCCGGAAGCGGCGGCGAAGGGCGCCGACATTCTTTATACCGACGTGTGGGTCAGCATGGGACAGGAAAAAGAGACCGAAAAAAGGACCGCAGCCTTCAAAAACTATCAAATAAACCGTAAGCTGGTATCGGTCGCTGCCCCCGATGCCATCGTCATGCATCCCATGCCGGTGCATCACGGCCTGGAAATGGACTCGACGGTGGCCTACTCGGCCCGCTCGGCATTACTCGACCAGGCCGAAAACCGCCTGCACATCCAAAAGGCTATCCTGGCGGCGCTATTAACAGGGGATTCACCGAACCGCCGTCCCCTCTCCCTCGACGGGAGAGGGTCAGGGTGAGGGTGACATTCCCCTCTCCCTTGATGGGAGAGGGTCAGGGTGAGGGTGCAAGGATCTTCGCCGGTCTTGCTCCATGTCCCCACAGGCAGGGCCGCCTGTGGTACCGGAGGATGCGTTTCAGATGAGCAAGCCGGTTGTGGCCATCGTCGGCCGCCCCAATGTAGGCAAATCAGCCCTTTTCAACCGGATCGTGGGCCAGCGCAAGGCCATTGTGGAGGACCTGCCTGGGACAACGCGGGACCGCATCTATGCCGATGGCGCCTGGGGGGGACGGGAATTCGCCCTTATCGATACCGGCGGCTATGAGCCGCGGCCCGAGGGCGATATCCGGGAAAAGGTCAAAGAACAGGTCGCCTTTGCCATCGAGGAAGCCGATGTGCTCATACTTGTGGTCGACGGCCAGGAAGGTGTGGTCCCCGCCGACCTGGAGACCGTCGAACTGCTGCGGCGTTCCGGCAAGCCCCTGCTGCTGGCGGTAAACAAAATAGACACTGCCCGGAAAAGGAACGACGCCCTGGCCTTCTACGAGCTGGGCATCGGCGACCCGGTCCCCATCAGCGCTTACCATGGCCTGGGCACGGCGGACCTCCTCGACCGCCTGCTAGGGCTGTTGCCGCCCCTGCCCCCCGCCCCTCCCCCGGTAACATCAATGAAGATAGCCATTGTCGGCCGGCCCAACGTCGGCAAGTCCATGCTGCTCAATGCCCTCCTGGGCAGGGAACGCGCCATCGTCAGTGAAATTCCCGGGACCACCAGGGACGCGGTGGATACGCTGCTGGAGACCGACGGGGAAAAGGTATTGCTCATCGATACCGCCGGCATACGGCGGGCGGGCCGCATCAGCCGGGGCGTGGAGCAATACAGCGTCATGAGGGCGATGGAAGCCATCGACCGCTGCGACGTTGCCCTGCTGGTGATCGATGTCGCCGAGACTATCGCCGCCCAGGATACCCACATAGCCGGCTATATCAAGAAGGCCGACGAAAGCCTGGTGGTAATCGTCAACAAGAGGGACCTCGCCGCCGGGATTCAGAAAGAAGTCGTCAAAGCCGTGATTCTCGACCGTTTGAAATTTTTTCCCGAAATGCCCGTGGTCAATGTTTCGGCCCTGACCGGCGAGGGAACGGCAAAAATAATGCCCGCGGCCAGGCTGGTCTACGAGGAAAGACATAAGCGCGTGCCCACCGCCCTGCTGAATGGTATAATCAGGGATGCGGTGGCATCCCATCCTACGCCGACGATCAAGGGCAGGAAGCTGCGAGTATATTACGTGACCCAGGCCGAAGTCAGCCCGCCTACCTTTGTTTTTTTTGTAAATGATGCTAAACTGAGACACTTCTCTTACGACCGGTACCTGGAAAACCGGCTGAGAGCGGTATTCGGCTTTATCGGGACTCCGCTGCATTTCGTCTTCAAGACACGGAGGGAAGAATAGCATGCAGTTTGCTTTTCTGGCCGCCCTGGCAGGTTATCTCATTGGCTCTATTCCGTCCGGCGTGATCATCGCCCGGAAAGTGGCCAGAGTGGATATCCGGCACCATGGCAGTCGCAGCACCGGCGCCACCAATGCCCTTCGCACCGCGGGCAAAAAGGCCGGGGCCCTGGTCTTTCTTGCCGACATGGCCAAAGGCATCGCCGCCGTCCTTTTAGCCGGCCTGGTCATGGGCGATCGCGCTTCAGCCATTGGCACCGTTCCGGTCAACGCCCAGGCGGCGCAGGTCGCAGCCGGGGTGGCGGCTATCCTGGGTCACAACTGGTCGGTGTTTCTCAAATTCCGCGGCGGCAAGGGCGTCTCAACCTTCTTCGGCGCCCTGGTGACGCTTACCCCGCTGGTGGCCGTGATCTGCGGGACGGCTGCCATAATCGTAATTGCCCTCTCCCGGTACGTGTCGCTCGGCTCCCTGCTTGGCGCCATAGCCACCGTGGCCGTTCTTTTACTCATGGTCTACTCCGGCCGGGAGCCCGAAAGTTATCTTCTCTTCGCCCTGCCCTCAATGGCCCTTATCCTGTTCCAGCACCGTGACAACATACGCCGGCTGCTGTCCGGGACCGAGAGGAAGCTGGGCAAAGCGGCGTAAGTTGGCCAGGATCGCAATAATAGGCACCACTAGCTGGGGCACCACCCTCGGCGTCATACTGGCATGGAAGGGAATGACCGTCAGGTTGTGGGCCCGGACAGAAGAAGAAGCAGCCCATCTCAACGAGTCGCGGGAAAACGATGCCTTTCTCCCCGGCATCAGTTTTCCCGCCAAACTTACCGTCACCGGTTCCATCAGCCGGGCGCTGCGCCAGGCGGAAATGGTCGTCCTGGCTGTCCCTTCGCAAAGCCTGAGGGGCAACATCAGGACTGCCGCCCGCTACCTGAAGGATTCGACCATCATCCTCAGCGTTACCAAGGGGCTGGAGCTTGGCACCCTGCTGCGGATGTCCGAGGTGATCGCCCAGGAAATCCCCGCGGCGCTCCACCACAACATATGCGTCATGTCGGGACCGAACCTGTCGGCGGAGATCGTCCGGGGCCTGCCGGCGGCCACCGTGGTATCGTCTTATGATGACCGGGTAATGGCCAGGGCACAGGAGTTGATGAGCTGCCCTCATTTGCGGGTCTATACCAGCTCCGATGTAGTCGGCGTAGAACTGGGCGGCGCCCTGAAGAATATCATCGCCCTGGGCGCCGGCATTGCCGACGGCATGCACCTTGGCGACAATGGCAAGGCCATGTTCATGACCCGCGGCCTGGCCGAGATCGCCCGGCTGGGCATGGCCGCCGGGGCCAATCCCCTCACCTTCGCCGGACTGGCGGGCCTGGGCGACCTGATCGTCACCTGTTCCAGCCGGCTCAGCCGCAACCACCAGGCCGGACTGCAGCTCGCCCGCGGCACTCCCCTGGAGCAGATAACCTCGTCGGTGCGTACCGTTGCCGAAGGCATTCCCACCACCATGGCAGCATGCCAGTTGGCGGAAAAGCTGGGTGTGGAGATGCCCCTGACGAGGACCATCTTTCGCGTCCTGTTCGAAGGCATGGACCTGCGCCAGGCCCTGGGGGAACTTATGGGCCGCACCGCCGGCGATGAAATGGCCAGCATCCTGAAGGTGTCCCAGAAGACCCTGGCGCCACGGCGCCACCCGTAGTCGCACGTTGCACGTGCTGCTACGGATTTGGCCCGTGCGCCGTGCCGCTACGGACGGGACCCAGTTCCCCATAGTGGTACATCACCGCCGCCACCACCGCCAGCGGCGCCGTTTCAGCGCGCAAAATCCGGGGGCCCAGGCTCACCGGGATAACGCCGCCGGCAACGGCCAGGCCGATCTCTTCCCGGGTTATCCCGCCTTCGGGACCGATGAAAATCGAAATGGACCGTCTCCCCCTTTGAGAAAGGGGCGCACTTACATCTCTCCCCCTTTGAGCAAGGGGCGTACTTACATCTCTCCCCCTTTGAAAAAGGGGCGCACTTACATCTCTCCCACTTTGAAAAAGGGGCGTACTTACATCTTTCCCCCTTTGAAAAAGGGGGACTAAGGGGGATTTCCCCGACCGGTCGCCGGTCTCGCTCCGGTCCCAATTCTCCAGCGCCTCCCGCAGTCCCGTCTCGTGTTCCTCTTCCCAGGGGATGATCCCCAGGCCCGGCGCCTGTTCAAGCGCCGCGGCAAATGGCATGGCCCGGCTGACTTCGGGCAATATAGCCCTTCCCGACTGCTCGGCGGCTTCGGTCACTATCTTCCCCCAGCGCTCAAACTTGGCGGCCGAAAGGTCGCCCGCGGCGATGCCCCGCTGGAAAATAACCGGAATGAAGGCAGATACGCCCAGCTCGGTGCCCTTCTGCAGTACCAGTTCGAACCTGGCGCCCTTGAGGATGCCCTGGTAGAGCCTGACATTGGTCCGGGGTTCGGCGGCAGACAATGCCTTGCCGGTTACTTCGCCCTCCACCACGTCCCTTCCCACCCCGGTCAAGACCACTTCATACTCATAGCCGCTGCCGTCCAGGAGGACTATCCGTTCCCCCGCCGCCAGGCGCAGGACATCTTTGATCTGATGCCTCAGCGGACCCTGAAGCACGACACGGGGACCTGCCAGGGTTTGGGGGTCAACGAAAAAGCGGTGCATCCTGTAGTCTCCCCCTTTGAAAGCGGTGCATCCTGTAGTCTCCCCCTTTGAAAAAGGGGGATTAAGGGGGATTTGACAGAAATCAAAAAGCAAAATGACAAATCAAAATTGAGAAATGTGGTTACGGGAAACCACGAATAAACACAAGTTTAACCGCAGAGGACGCGGAGGGGATTCTGTCTTCTGTCTTCTGTCTTCTACCTTCTACCTTCTACCTTTCTTCTATCCATTCGTGTTAATTCGTTGCCTTTGTTTTCATTCGTGGTTCCCGTCCCCTTTGCATTCAAATCCCCCTTAGTCCCCCTTTTTCAAAGGGGGAGAGAGGTAAGGGCGCCCCTTTTTCAAAGGGGGAGACGGCCTGTCACCTGTTACCTGTTACCTAACC
>CAZFEA010000242.1:0-5647 GCA_964518085.1 uncultured Dehalococcoidia bacterium | reverse complement strand
TAACCTCGACCCTGGTGGCAATGCCCAGGGCATACTTGCCCCGGGACAGCGTTTCCACCTGGAGCCGGCCATCCCTGGTGATCACCGGCTCCTGCCTGGCCAATTGCTTCAAATAGTCCCTGGTCCGCTCCTGACCCCAGGTATCGGCCATGAGGCTGACCCAGGAGTTGCCCGCGCCGGACTGGGTGGGGTCGTTCAGTATGATCTGACCTTTCCATTTCGGGTTCAGCAGGTCCTGGAAGGACTTGATCTCCCCTTCTTTGACCAGGTTGGTATTGCGGGTAACGTGGCGGAGAAAACTGGCGATGAGGGGGACTATCTTGCGGTCTTTGTCAATGAACGGTGTGCCTCCGCGCCATGCCTTTGAGTCCAGCACCTCCGGCAGAACAAGGACCGGTTCCAACTGGTCGACAAAACCGTTGGGCTTCATGCTGGCGACCAGGGTGGTAGCCCCGGTAATGATGACATCTACCGTATGCAGGCCGGCCCTGCCTTCCCTCAGGATCCTCTCGGTCAACTCCGGGCCACGCCCTACGGTGACAAAATTGAGCTGGATTCCGAATTTTTCCTTGAAGGCGGCATTAAGCTGCTGTGTGGAACCCGCGCCCAGGGTGGCGAAGACCATCGCTTCGCCTTCCTTTTTCCCGGCGGCGACCGTCCGGTCCCACTTCTCCTGCCAGACCTCTGCCTTTGCCGGACTGGTTGCCTTTGTCCCGGAAGGCGGCGTGCCGGTCACCGGCGCCGGAGCGGTGCAGGCCAGCGAAAGCAGGGGCACAAAAGCAAGGAGAACGATACCAATAAATCGTTTCATCTTGGTCCATCCTCGTATATTAAGGGTGCGCGATTTCCCGGTTACCGGGATGGGCAATCATACTTTAGAAACCACGGCAAAGTCAAAAACTAAAGCCTTACTTACACCCCATTATCTTCCTGGCTTCGGCCGGCGTGGCTATTTCGCGGCCAAGCTCTTTGGTGATCGTGGCCACCTTGGTTATGGTATCGGCGCAGCGGCGTATTTTGATATCCCTGTGCGGGTACATCCAGATGGCGTCTTCCATTCCGATCCTCACGCAGTCGGCGCCCATCAGGATGGCCTGGACGGTAAGCGGCAGCCACTGCCGGCCGCCGACGGTCGCCCCGATCACGCTGCCCCTGGGCAGCATCTCCATCATGTTAATCAAATTGAGATGCCCCCAGGGATCCGGGGTCGTCCCGCCGATGAACCGCGGCCCGTGATATCCCATCAACAGGTTCATGACATACGGCGGCTTGATGATTCCGGGTTCGATAAGCCAGTGCTGGACATTCCACAAGAACCTTACATCCTGGTTCTGGAACTCGGGGACGATTCCCATCGACAAAAGATATTTCACCACATCCTGCACGTCCTCCTTGTCCATTTGCTGCCGTCCGACGGTGGCCGGGGCCACCACCACGGTATCGATGTACTTCTTTCCCCGCCTGGCGCCCTCATTCAGCAAAGGCTCCACCAGGGATTTCACCCCGTCGGCTCCGCGTTTGCCGATCTCCCAGTGGCCCGACTGGGACATCAGGATGTCGGGACACTTTTCCAGGACCATCTCCGCCGCTTCGAGGATCGGGCCCACCTCTTTGGCCAGCGCTCCGGTCTTGTCCCTGATGTGCACATGCCATATGGCCGCCCCCGCCTTGTAAGAGGCAATTACATGCTCCGATATTTCTTTGGGATAGTACGGCTGGTCGGGGTTCTGCTCATGCCTGATAAAACCGCCGGTAGTGGCGACAGTCATGATCAGTTTCTTGTCCATTGTCGGGATCTTGGGTTCCGCCAGCAGGTCTGCCGGGCCTTCGGTAAGCAGTGGTGCAACGGTGGTCATGGTTTGGTCTATCCTCCCTTTCTTAAATTTAGCCACAAATTGCCTTGTACCGTCCCCATTTTTCGGAGACTAACATAGCACCTGCCAATGCAAATTTCAAGGCGCCAAATGACATTTTCATGACATTTTCTCCACAACAGGCTTCTCGCCTTCAAGATTCTATCAGGATTTCGCGGTCTCCCGGGCGTTCCATGTTAGAATTTGACATGAGCCGTTTCCAGCTTTCTCTGGCCGTGGCTGACAGAAAACTTGCCCAGGGCCACCGGTACAATTATGTGAGCCGCCTGTGGCGGATTGTGATGGCATGCCTCCTGGTCCCTTCCATATCAGGAGTCTCAGCTTGCCAGATGTACTCGGCGGAGGCCCACGCCCGCCAGGCGCCGGCGCTTCTCCCTATCCGTCAGCTAGTCTCCGGCACGGCGGCGATCACTGAACGGGCCGGTACCAATGACCACCAGGCGCATGCCTTGGCGCGCCAGACAGGTCATGGACTTGTTTGCCTGGTTTCCCACGACACAACCCCCTCGAAAAGTATTTTTGGTCTGCACTCAATGCCCTGCGACCTGGCATTGCCCCCTGCCCTGGCAGGCGCGCCAACCTTTGCCGTGCCCGCCCCGCCGGAAGCCATCTTCCTCCATACAGCCTTCACGTCGCCTTTAACCCCGCCTCCCCGCGCCTGACCGCAGTCAATCCCTGTCGTTGCGAGTCCGCCGAAGGCGGACGAAGCAATCCCGTCAGGGGGTGATCATCCGTTTCTCCCTTTGAAAAAGGGCAAATCCCCCTGTATCCCCCTTTTGCGAAAGGGGGAGGGAAACTGGGCCTTCCCGCCCCGGTACCACAGGCGTCCTCGCCTGTGGGACATTACTTTATTCTTTGCTCGTGCTCGGCAAGCGGGCATGAGCGCTTACAATGAATTCAGAGGTGTTTCAATTGAAAAGACTAGGCAAACTCATAGCCGGCATTTTGCCGGTTATCCTCTTTGCTTCCGGCGCTATGAGCGATGTTGCCCTGGCCCACGAGAGACGGGATGTGGGGACGGGGTACCAGTTGGTCGTCGGCTGGATGGTTGAGCCTGCCCTGGAAGGGCAGAAAAACGGAGTGGATATCCGGGTTATCCGTAAGGACACCACTCAACCTGTTGAGGGTGTAGAGAAAACCCTCAAGGTTGAGATAACCCACATAGCCAGTGGAACGTCGAGAATATTCAATCTGCGCACTATCTTTCGGGACCCCGGCCACTATACCGCCGACCTGATAGTTACCGCCCCGGGGGTCTACCGGATGCGTTTCTTCGGCGCTATCGAGGCTACCCAGGTAAACGAAACCTTCAGTTCCAGAGGGGCAGGCGGGGGTTTCAATGATGTCGAGTCCGCGGCGGACATCCAGTTCCCTGTCAGGGTGGCCGAAGTCCGCGAAATAGAGGCGGTGGCAAGGCGCCTGGAGCAGGAAAACCGCGAACTCAACGGGCGTGTGGCGACGGCGAGCGGATTGGCGATAGCGGGGGTTGGACTCGGGGCGCTGGGCGCCGTCGCCGGGACCGTCTCTCTGATAACATCCAGGCGGAAAGCGAAATGACCTGTGGCAGCCACGAGAGGTTGAAGATATCGACTGATCGCCCCGGCAGGCTTTGCCTGCCGGGGCGGCGCCGGACGGCGGCGGTATTGCTGGCAACTGCCGCCCTGCTTGCCTTTTCCGGCATCGCCCTGGCACATGCGGCTTTTGTCCGCTCCGAACCCGCGCCCAACTCGGTACTGTCCGCGTCACCAGGTGCCATTAGCATCTGGTTCAGCGAACCGGTGGAGCCCCGTCTCAGCCGGATCGACGTGTTGGACGCCGCCCGTCGGCGAATGACTACCGGAGAAGCATCTCTGCTGCCCGGTGACCCAAAAGCCCTCTCCTCACCCCTGCCCCGCCTTTCCGATGGGACATACACCGTGGTATGGAGAAGTTTCTCCACTGTGGACGGGCATCCCTCCAGCGGCTCCTTCGTGTTCTCGGTTGGCGTCCCGGCGCCGGCGCCCGCGGCGCGGGCGCCGGCCCCGCTTCCGGAACAGCCTATCCTGGCATCTCCGGCTGAGCCAGTAGCACGCTGGCTTGGACTATTAGGCATCCTCGCGCTCCTGGGATGCCTGGTTTTCGAACTGTTCGTTTCACAGCCGGTCCTGGCGTCGGTCCCTGCCGCCAGGTCCCCCGATGAGATGCAACGGCGCATGGACTCCCGCACATTCAAACTCACCTGGTCGGCGGCAATAATCTTTGCCATGGCGTCAGCCGCCGAGCCTGTCATCAAGACTTCGGCAGCCTATAGCGGTCCTCCATTGCAGGCAATAGGCCCAATGATATCAGTCCTCCAGACGGGATGGGGCAATCTCTGGTTATGGCGCATGGCCGCCCTCATGGGAATGATTACCGTGCTGGCAATGGCATCATTGGACCGCCGCAAGCGCCGGGCGTCCGGGGGCAGTGAATGGCAAATAGTAACACTGGCTATCGCAGCCGGCATTCTTCTCACCATCAGTCTCGCCAGTCACGGAGCGGCTGTCAGTCAACTGCGCGCCGCTGCCATACTGTCGGATTACCTGCATCTGCTGGCCGCGGCAGTCTGGGTTGGCGGCATAATCTATCTTGGGCTGATAGCGCTGCCGGTGATGAAGTCACAGAGACTGAGGAAAACCGGCAAAATGCGCCCCGGCGCCGGCCTTTTCTGCCCGGAGAGTCATGTCATGGTCATGAGCCGGTTTTCCACTATCGCCATTTTCAGCGTCGCTACCCTCCTGGCAACCGGCTTGTACAGTTCCTGGGCGCAGGTCTCCACGTTCTCGGCGCTGGCCACTCCATATGGAGTAGTGCTCCTGATCAAGCTGGGACTCATCCTCCCGTTGCTTGCTCTGGGCGCGGTTAACCGGCTCCGGGTCAGACCGCGCCTGCCAGTCGATGTCGAAGCGCTGACGTTGCTGCATAAGACGGTCACCGCCGAAGCCGTACTGGCGGTGTTTGTGCTGCTTTCGGTGGGAACACTGACCAGCCTTGAGCCGGCGCGACAAGTAGTATCGCGCCAGGAAGCGGACCAGCCCAACAGACTTGTCCTGCAACAGTCGGCGGAAGACATCAACGTCAGGGTCACCATAGGGCCAGGGACTGTGGGTCCAAACCTGGTTACGGTGGTACTAACCGGCCCGTCCGGCAGGCCGGTTGCCGGCGCCTCGGCGGTAACCCTGCAATTTTCCTACCTGGACAGTGACATAGGGACATCCACCGAAAACGCCGTCAACCAGGGAGGCGGCGTCTGGCTGGTCCCGCAAGCAGCTTTCAATATCGCCGGAAACTGGCGCATGTTGGTGGTCATACGGCGACCGGATGCTTTTGATGCCCGGACGACCTTCCAGTTCCAGTTGCCCTCCGCCAGAAGCTGAGAATGCCCGACAGGTCCTTCTCCCCGCTCACTGGGTGGCACAGGCCTCCGTGCCTGTGAGGCAATGTTACTATCCCTTCATCGTGCTCCGCAGCACGAGCGGCAGTGCGCCGCTACCGGGCGGGCGAGCCGCACCCAACTCCGCAGCTCCACCACCCTGGCATCGCCCCTACAGGATGCCAGTTATTTTGGCAAGGAGGCGGCTGAAGTTACGAAGCAGCGCGATCACTATTCTCTATTTTGGCCGGTACCACAGGCGTCCCCGCCTGTGAAACGCCGTTTTCTTTAGATAATGGTGCTCGCTCGCGGGCATGGCCGATTCATTTCGTGGTTAATCGGACAGCCTATTTCAACAGCGGCGCGAAAATTTGTTTGGCCA
>CAZFEA010000241.1:0-5661 GCA_964518085.1 uncultured Dehalococcoidia bacterium | reverse complement strand
GTGGTGGAGAACTTCACCCCGGGCACCATGGCCAGAATGGGCCTCGGTTATGACGTCCTCGGCGGCATCAATCCCCGCATCATCCTGGCCTCCATCTCCGGGTTCGGCCAGACCGGCCCCTACACCAGCAAGCCGGCTCTCGATGTCATCGTCCAGGCCATGGGCGGCATCATGAGCATAACCGGGGAGCCGGGCCGCCCGCCCGCCAGGCCCGGCGCTTCCTACGGGGATATCGTCGCCGGGCTTTACTGCGCTATTTCCATCCTGAGCGCGTTGCACGAGCGGGAGAAAAGCGGCCAGGGCCAGGCAATAGATATCAGCATGCTCGATTGCCAGGTGGCGGTGCAGGAGAATGCCTTTGCCCGCTATTTCGCCACCGGCGAGGTCCCGGGACCGCTGGGTACCAGGCATCCCGTGTTCACCCCGTTCCAGGCCTTCGAGACTAAGGACGGCTACATCGTTGTAGCCATGGTCGGCGGGGAGCGCAACCAGTGGCCCCTCTTTTGCGCCACGCTGGGTCTGCTGGACCTGATAGACGACGAACGGTACAAGGACGGCTGGAGCCGCACCCAGCATTATTCGGAATTGGAGCCCGTCCTGTCGGCGGTAATGCGCTCCAGGACGACAGAAGAATGGCTCAAGGAACTGTCCGCGGTAGAGATTCCTTGCGGCCCGGTGAACAATATCGCCCAGGTGGCCGCCGACCCCCAGGTGCAGCATCGCGCCATGATAACCGGAGTGCCCCACCCCCGGCTGGGGTCCTACCGGATCACCAACACGCCGGTCAGGCTATCGCGCACCGCAACCAGGATAGATAAGCCGGCGCCCGACCTCGGCCAGGACACCGACGACATTTTGAAAGGCTGGCTGGGGATGGATGATAAAGGCCTGGCAGACCTGAGGGCAGCCGAGGTAATTTGAAATGTCCCCGGTTGATTGATATACATCTGTCATCTATAATGTACGTATATTCCTGAACGAGGACACAGCAATGTCACCCAGAATGAAAAGAATCCAGATCTACATCGAGCCTGAACTTGACAGGGAACTCCATCGTCTGGCAATCAGGCGACGCACGTCCAAAGCGCAGCTAATCCGGGAGGGGGCCGCACGAATTGTCAAGCAGGAGCTCGCACCGGGTGAAGACCCTGTACTTGGGATAATCGGCCTCGGGCGGTCCAGTCCGGCTAAAATCTCGGAAAACCATGACGAATACCTGATCGAAGAAGAAATGAAAAGCTGGAAGTGAAACGTTTCCTTTTTGTGGATACTTCCGCGTGGTATGCCTTCGCCGATGAAGGAGACGAACGCCATCCAGAGGCCAGGCAGTCTTTCCGTTCTTTTCTTCTGGAATACCGGGAGGTAGTCTCGACCAATCACGTGATCGGCGAAACATATACGACTATTCGAAAGAGACTTAGTCACGCTGCCGCCTGGCAGTTCCTGGATCGTATACGGGAAAGCCGCCGCGTGACGGAGATATTTGTTTCGGAAGCGCAGGAACGAAAAGCGTACCTCTTTTTGCAAAAGCACTCCGAACAGAAATTCAGCTTCGTAGACGGTAGTTCTTTTATTGTAATGAAGGAAAGAGGAATTACCGACTGCTTCACTTTCGACCGCCATTTCATTGCCGCCGGGTTTAATATCCTGCCGTAGTCCAGCGCTGCTTGTGAAGGGTCGCCGTAGCCGCGAGCCGGTGGCTCGCACTTGCATTCCCGATGACGCGGATAACCTCTTCAAGCCGATGGGTTTGTAAAAAACTCGTATTTGCGGACCGGCATTCCGTTATGGTCAGTTTGAGAGCGAGCCACCGGCTCGCGGCTACGGCACGCTCAAAATGTTATTTTACCAGCGGGCCGAAAATCTCCCTGGCGTGTTTCAGCATCTCGCCACGGAACAACACCGCTTCTTCGGTTTCCACATAGGTCTTGTCGGTGGGATCGGCGAAGAGCTCTTCAGGAATGCCCTCTCGCGGGGCATCCTTGCGGGCGCCCGGCTGTCCGTGCCCGGCGATGAAGGTGGCATGCCCTTCTTTGCTCAATATCCAGTTGACGAATATCCTTGCCGCATTAGGATGAGGCCGGTTCAATCCTACCGCGAGGCCGCCGCCGGCGGTGCCGATGGTGCTGCCTTCTTTTACTTTGACATAGGCTACCGGCGATCCCACCCTGATGAAGTCCACGGCGGCCTCACGGTCGGGGGCGACGGCCAGGGCGTATTTCTGCCTGGCCACCCACTCGATAGGCTGCCTTTTTTCGCGGGAAATGGCCAGGTCCTGCCTGGCCAGGGCGCGCATGAACTCCAGGGTTTCTTGCAGGTTCCAGGCATCGTGGGCCAGCTTGGTGAACAGGGCGTTGCCTGACCCGGACACGGTGGGGTCATTGATGCTCATCTTCCCTTTCCACTTGGGGTTCAGAAGGTCTTTGTACGAGGTTATCTCGCCCTCTTTCACCAGGTCCGTGTTGCGGATAAGATAGCGCTGGTAAACGGCCAGCATTCCTATGCCGGTCTGGTCCTTGTCCATAAAAGGCACCGCGTCCCGGACCCAAGCTCTGGAGTCGGTCACTTCAGGAAGCAACAGCAAAGGACCTATCCTGTCCACGATGCCCAGGGGTTTCATGCCGACTACGATGGTGGTGCCGCCTGAGAGGACGACGTCCACCAGGTACAGCCCGGCGGCCTTTTCAGTCAACATCCTGCGGGTCAACTCTTCGCCGCGGCCGCTGACGAATTCGACCTCGATACCGTACTTTTCACCGAACTTCTTGCCAATGTCGCGTATCAGGCCCGCGCTCTGAGTGGAATAGACCATGACCTTGCCCTCTTTTCTGGCGGCGGCCAGTGTCTGATCCCATTCCGCCTCCCAGCCTGTTTTCACCGGCCCGGTGGCAGGCTTCTGCGGGCTGGCCGTGGGCGCGGTGGGCGCCGTTGGCTGCACGCAGGCGACAGAAACCGATAGCATCAATACGGCTAATGTGATACCCAGGAACTTCAGCATTATTTACCTCCTACAGAAACCCGGTTATGCCCGCATTATATCCCATCCCGCGGGCGCCATCAAGCCACCTTAACCACAGAGGACGCGGCGGCTCGCGGATGACGGTACTACGGCTTTCGATAGACCCTCCCCGCAGGCAGCCCCAAATCGGACGAAACGTCTTGCCAGGTCCGGGTGATGTGGGTAAGAATACGAGATTGGGGATTATCCCGTGCCGTTCCGGCGCCGGGCCCGATGATAAAGTAGCGCAGGCCGATCCGGGATGCCATGGACTCGAAGGAGTCAACACTGAATACCGGGTCGCGTCCCGAAAAACCCCCGATGGCTACCGCAGGAATCCCCCGCAGTATCAAAGGCGCGGCCTGGTTGGCGGTCACGGCGCCGACGGCGCTACTTTTTTCTGACGTTTCTTCGAGATGCCTGGCCACAGCCTCGGCTAGGAAAGGGGGGAAGGGTGGCCGGCCGGGAGGCGCGGGGCCGCCCCGGGGCGGCGGTGGTTTTGGTTTGGCCCATGGTGGTTTTGGCCCCGGCTGCGGACCGGGCCAAGTGCCGGGCCCGGGAGGTTTCGCGAGGGGTCTTTGATAGAAGCCGGGAGCCCCTGGCGACGGCGGCTGGCCCGGCGGCAGCCCCCGCAAGGGGATGCCTGAACGGCTGGCGCTTGTCGCCAGGGGCAGGACCAGAAGGAGGGCGCTGGCGGCCACCGCGGCGATCATGGCCGGCGAAGCGCTGCTGGCTCTCCGAACAAGGGCGATGGCCAGCACCAGGGCAAAGGCGACCACCGCCGCCGCCATTGCCGGCGCGGTCCATCCGGGCATGGTTTCCCTGAAGGCGTAGATCTGGTAGAGTCCCCCTGCCAGGAGAAGCACCGGAAACGCCCAGGCCAGCCGCCCCCGGCGTCGATAACGGCTGAGGCCGTCGACCAGGACTATCCCCAGCATCGCGGCCAGGGGCGGCGCTAGCTGGTCCAGGTAATAGGTATGTGTCCTGGTGGAGCTGGCCAGGCCGAAAATGGCCAGCGCCGTGAGGAGCCATCCCGCCCAGAGCAGGAGCTGCGGGTACCACAGGCGGCCCTGCCTGTGAGACATCGTTTCAACTAACCGGTACCACAGGCGGCCCTGCCTGTGAGATATCGTTTTTGTGCCGGCATTGTTCTTCATTCCTTGATTGTCTTCGCCGGCGGGCAGGGTCTTACGACCGAGGTTGGCAACCAGTCCCAGCAGCAGCCCGGCCAGCACCACGAACAGCAGGCCCCCCAGAGGCATTGCCATCTCCGCCTCGAAGAGGCCGGCCAGGCCGGACGCCGGCAACGGCAGCGGCCCCGGCGCAGGAGGGATGAATCCAGTCAGCCGGCGCAAGGCGTTATAGTCGAAGACCAGCGTCCACACGGAGTTATCCGGGGTGCTGCCGGTATAGGGGCGATCAGCGGGTGGGGTTAAGCCGACCGCGGCCAGCCATGCTATTGACACTATTCCGGCCACGCCGGCAAAAACCAGCAGCCGGGGAAAGAGATAGCGCCGGCGACAGCGGGACTGTACCGAGTAGAAGGCCAGCATGGCCGGCAGCGGCACCACCGCCAGCCACAGCTTGGTGTTGAAGGCCAGGCCGATAACCGCCCCTCCGCCCAGTAGCCAGGCCCAGGAGTCCCTTCGGGCAGCTTTCGACAGACAGAGTACCGCCAGCAGCAGAAAAAATAGCACCAGCGAATCGGGGTCATTGCGGCTATCCATGGTTACCGCCACCGGCATGACCGCCAGCGCCGCTCCCGCAGCCAGGGCGCACGCCTTACCAAAGGCCGGGCGCAGTAGCCAGTAGAGAAGCAGCACCGAGGCAATGCCGGCCAGGGTGTTGACCAGGCTCACGGAAAAAGGCGTCACGCCCATCGCTCTGGCCGGAATGGTGGACAACCAGAAGGCCAGGGGCGGCTTATCGACGGAAACTATTCCGAAGGGGTCAAAGCTGGCGAAGAAGAAATTGTGCCAGCTCCGGGCCATGCTGCTGACGGTGGCGGTGTAATAGAGGTTGTGACTCGTCCCCAGCCTGGCAATGCGCAGCCCGGCCGCCAGGGCCAGCAACCCGGGGAGGCTGAGGCGGGAGGCGACTTGCAAAGCGGCATTGACAATGTTCATCTTAGCGGCAGTAAGCGAACTTGTCCTGGCGGAGGCCCGGGTCAATATCATCGAGAAGTTCTCCGAATCTGACCTGCTGAGGTTCTATCATCAATTGGCCGCCACCAGGGCGGTTATCGTCAATCCTCCTTCACCGGAAACTCTTGAACGATGTTTTTCGGTCGTTGGGCAGAAGGATGCCCATGTCCTCGGGGCCGCCCTGGGCTGCTCTGCCAGCTACCTGCTGACGCTGGACCGGCGGCGCCTGATCACTCCGATGACCACGAGTCTTTCAGTCACGATAATGGCGCCGGGCGATTTTCTGAAAAGAATACTCTATTCTCCATCAGGTGATTTCAACCCCTCACCTTAATCCTCTCCCACAAGGGGAGAGGAGAGGGTCCGGCACACCGCGCGCCGTGCCGCTACGGGTCGACCGACAGGGCCTTATGCCTGTTGCTTGCTGCCTGCCGCCTGTTGCCTATTGGTGGGTTCGCGCTACACTTTAAAGCCCAGGATCTGTTTGGTCTGTTGGGGCGTGGCGATTTCCCGGCCCAG
>CAZFEA010000240.1:0-5666 GCA_964518085.1 uncultured Dehalococcoidia bacterium | reverse complement strand
CCGCAGTTCATGGGAGACCATGCCGATGAACTCGTCTTTTAGCTGCTCCGTCTTCTTGCGCTCGGTGATGTCAAGTATTGTAGATATGGCATGTTCCTGGCCATTGACACTGATCTTTACGTTTGATGAAAGCACCGTGAGGCGCTTGCCGGTCTTTGTGCGCACCGTCAGCTCCCGGTTTTGCACGCTGCCGGTTTCCAGAAAGACCTGCATCAGTTTCGCCCGCTCATCCGGATCGGGATACATGTTCAGTTCGGCTGAGGTGTGCCCGATGATCTCTTCGCGGGAATACTCGACCAGGCTCAGAAAAGCGCTGTTCACATCCACCCATCGCCCCTCAGGGAGACGGGCGATAGTCAGGGCAGCCGGGCTGGAGTGAAAAGCTTTCAGGAAACGTTCTTCGCCCTCTTTCAGGTCCCACTCCGTTTTTTTCTGCCTGGTCACATCGTGGTGAACACCTACCACGCCGACAATCTTGCCATTTTCATCCCTGAGAGGCGTATTGGAAGTGAGGACCAGCACTCTGGTCCCGTCCTTACGTCTGCCCTCGATCTCGCCCGCCCAGTAACCCTGCTCCAGGAATCGCCTCCAGTGTTCTTCGAAAGGTTCCGGCGAGGCAAACTCCGGTTGGAGAAAGCTCAGCGCCGGCTTGCCGATGACTTCTTGCGCCCGCCAGCCGTAAAGCGCCTCGGCGCCCTTGTTCCATGTCCGGGTGATAAACTCGCCCTGGGGAGTGAGGGTGGCGGCGATAATGGCATCCTGGGTGCTGTCAACCAGCATCGACTGAAAACGGATGATCTCCTCTGCCTTCTTCCGCTCGGTGATCTCCCTGATTACCAGAGTGGAAGTAGCAGGCAGCCGCCCCTCCGCCAGCCTTCGTGCCACCAGGGTCAGCTCTATCGGGAACTCTTTCCCATTCCTTCTCCTTGCTCTTAGCTCCAGGGTTACCGGGTCATGGCTATCCCTTTCCGGAGCGGCCGTGTCCGCGGCCTTCTGGTAAGAGTCCACATCCTGCGGGCTGCACATGAGATCGAAAAAGGGCTTGCCGATAACCTCGCCGAGGCGATAGCCGAACATTTTCTCGGCCGCGGGATTGAAGGCGAAAATCCTGCCCGTTCCGTCCACCGCCATTATGGCGTCGCTGGCGGAGTTGACCAGGAGCTTGTAGTTCAGCTCAGCCTGTTTGCCAAATTCCGCCATAACCTCATCCAGGGACGAATGCCTGGCGCGGGCTTCCCTGACGGCGGTCACAACGGCGATAGTGAGGTAGATGCCACCGGTGTACTGGGCAACCCTGCCCATCCAGGCAAAGATGTCTCCGGGAATCCGGATAAGACCTACCGTGAACAACCCGAGGGTAATCAGGACCAGGCCCATGGCATACCAGTAAAGAAAGGCGGTGCGCGACCTGACCCAGGCAAACAGGAAGAGGACCCCGGAGATAGCAAACAGCACATTGGCGCTGATCAAGATCGCCTGTCTCAGCGGGGTAGCACCGGTCCCGGGAATAAAGAAGGCCGGCATGAGGCCCGCTAAGTTGACGAAAATGAGGAGGAGCATGACCACACCAACCGCGCCATAGATGCTCACCAGAACGTGGGCCGCAGCCGCCCGGCGGGACCGGCCGCGCAGTCCGATCAGGGCGCCGATGGTATACAGCAGCCCCGACAGCAAAGCGCCGGTGTTGTGCGCCGCTACGGAGGCGTTCAGGTGGGCCTGCATCAGCGCTGCAAGCATATTTGACAGGCCGAAGGCCAGCGCTCCGCCGCCAAGCCAGGCAAGCTCAGACCGGCGGGTGGTCACCAGGCTGCGCGCCGCCAGGAAAGCGACGACCAGGGATATTACCACCACGAAGGTCATATTCATGGCAAGAAACAGGAGCGGTGGGTAGAAGACCAGCCCGACGTCTGTGACCAGGGAGAAAAATAGCAGCAGTATCAGGACCAGAAGAGGCGCTTGCCCTATCCATTTTGACGCCGACCAGAGATTCCGGTCGCCCAGGGCGGGGCTGGTTCCGGATGAGACGCCGGCGCCGGCGTCGCCGGGGATCTCACGCCGGTAATTCTGCCGGGTCTGCCTGAAAAACTCGGCGATGACCCCGGCTACAGGAACGCGTCTGGCGCGGGCTTCCCCGACGGCGGTCACGACGGCGATAGCGACAAAAATGCCTCCCACATAGCTATCCAGTCTGCCCAGCCAGGACATGAGGTCATTCGGGCCGGTGACGAACATCCGGGTGACCACATCTATGGCCATCATCAGCACGCCCAGGGAGTACCAGTAAAGGAACCGGTTCCTTGATTTGAAATAGCGCCATAACAAGAGCAGCCCGGCAAGCAGGAAGAGGCCGGCCCCGGATGCCTGGACTATCAGCCGTGCCTGGGTGAAACCGGTCCCCGGGACATAGAACGGCGGCAAAACGCCCTGGAAAGCCAGGATGGCCAGAACGACCAGGTATAAAAGGCTTATACTGTAGGCAAAGACCAGGGCTGCCCGGCGCACGCCGGACTCGGACGGCGGGTTGACGCCTGCTAACCACACGGCCGCCCCGGTAAGGTACAGTATTGACGCCAGCAAATACCCGCCGTTGGCAATGGTAATGCTGGTGTTCAGCGCCACCGGGTATCTCCAGATAAACAGGTTTGCCAGGCCGAGGACCAGGCTGGCGCTGCCCAGCCACAGGACCTGTGGCAACGGCGCCCTGGCATAGGCCCTGGCGGCAAGGTAGGCGACGCCGAGATTGACCACGGTCAGGAACAAGGTGGTCAGAATTTCGGCGAGGAAAGGCGCCTGAAAGGTGGGTAGGACCGGCAATGCCCGCAGGACCAGGAGCAGTAAGACCGCCAGCAAGGGAATCATTCCCGGCCATTTCAGCCCGGGCCGGTGGGTCCATCCGCGGGGCTGGACCGGGCTTAGGTCACGATGGGGTATGCCACTGGCCATTCAAAAACTTCCTCCAGGGACAACTTTCGCTAATTATACATTATACTTGGTCGACTGTAATAGGTAATGATACGGATATCCAGAGGCTGGCAGGGAACTAAAATGGAGATGGCGACAGGTGCGACAGGCTGGAAAGCCTGTCGTACCGACGGAAAGCCGGGAAAATGCACATTGTTTGCTGCATGAAACAGGTGCCGGACGCGGCCCAGGTCAGGATCGACCCCGATACCGGGACCCTGGTGCGCGCCGGTATCGAGTCCATCTGCAACCCTTATGATCTGGCAGCCGTAGAAGCCGCGGTCAGACTGGTGGAAACCCATGGCGGCGCGGTCACCGTGATATGCATGGGACCTCCCGGGGCAGCGACTTCCCTGAGGCAATGCCTGTCTCTGGGGGCAACGGAGGCTATCCTGCTGTCCGACCGGGCATTTGCCGGCGCCGACACCTTGGCTACCAGCTATACCCTTTCCCTGGCCATATTGAAGCTCGCCGCGTCCCGGCCGGTGGACCTGGTCATCTGCGGGAAACAGGCTGTAGATGGGGATACGGCACAGACCGGCCCGGGAATCGCTACCCGTTTGGGTTTTACCCAGCTAACATACGTGTCTGAAATCGTTAAGCTGGACCTGGACAGGCGGGCGATAACGGTCAGGCGGGAGGTTGAAGGCGGGGTGGAGGTGATCGAGGGCAAGCTACCGGTTTTACTAACCGCGGAGCTTAACCTGGCGGCGCCGAGATACGCCTCGCTGCCGGAGATCGTTCGTTCCCTGAGGCAGGAAGTCAAGGTGTGGACGGCTCCGGACATTGCCGCCGAGGCGGAAAAGGTGGGCATGAAAGGCTCACCGACATGGGTTAAGGCTATTTTTGCACCTCCGGGGCGCAAGGGCGGGAAGCAGTTCGATGCCAGGGAAGACAGAGACAGGGCAGTGAGGGAGTTCATGGAAGCCCTGTTTCCTGAAGGCGTGGTGGATGCCTAAGAACCTGTTTGGCGAAGACATCGCCAAGATTGTGCATGACCAGTGCATCGGATGCCAGCTCTGCGTCAACGAGTGTCCGGTCAACGCCATCAGTGTCCTGGAGGATGGGACGGCGAAGATAGACCCGGAAGCCTGCATAGGCTGTGGGGCGTGTTTCAAGGCGTGTCCGGCCAGGGCGATTTTGTTTGAAGCGGCGCTGGCCAAAGGGGCGGCGGCGGCCCAGCCGCCGCCCCTACCGCACCGGGGAGTGGCCGTCTTCATCGAAACCCGCGACCACACTGGCGCCGGCGTCTCCTGGGAACTGGTGGGCAAGGCCAGGGAACTGGCTGCCAGACTGGAGACCCGGGTTATCGGATTTCTGGTCGGCCACGAGGTCGGACCGGTGGCGCGGGAGGCCATCGCCTATGGCTGCGACGCCGTCTACACGATAGACCATCCCCTCCTTAAGGACTATCTCTCGTCGACCTATGGCAACTGCCTGGCGCACCTGGCCGGCGAGGTCAGACCGGAGATATTGCTGGTGGGGGCAACCGCCCTGGGCAGGGACCTTGCCGGGATAGCGGCCACGCGTCTGAATACCGGCCTCACCGCAGACTGCACCGGGCTTGATGTCGATGTCCAGGAGCGCGTGCTGCTCATGACCCGGCCTACTTTTGGCGGCAGCGTCCTGTGCACCATTATGTGCCGGAAGAACCGCCCCCAGATGAGCACCGTCCGTCCGGGGGTGATGAAGATGCCGGTGAGGGATTCCAGCCGTCTCGGCGAGATCAAGAAACTCGATTTCCTGCCCCCCGCGGAGGGCCTGCCGCGGATAGTGGAGTTTATTGCCAGGACTGGCGAGGAGGCCGCGGTGGATATCGCCAAGGCCGGGGTGCTGGTGGTGATTGGCAGGGGGGCCTGCCGGGCTGAAGACCTGGACATGTTCCACCACCTGGCCGGGCTCCTGGGAGGCGTCGTGGCCTGTTCCCGTCCGGTGGTCGAGGCGGGGCTGCTGCCCTATGTGCGGCAGGTGGGACAAACCGGGAAGACGGTTGCCCCCAAAATCTACCTGGGCATCGCCGTTTCCGGCGCGGTGCAGCACCTGGTGGGAATGCAGAACGCCGGCACTATCGCGGCCATCAACATCGATCCCAGGGCTCCCATGATGGAGATGGCCGATTATGCGCTGGTAGGCGACTACCGGGAAATTGTGCCGCGCCTCATCCAGGAGATCAAAGCCAGAAAGGCGCAGGCGCTGAGGCGATGAAGGAAGCCTTTGACGTGGCAGTGGTCGGCGCCGGTCCCGCCGGGATTTCGGCGGCCTGCGTGCTGGCCTCCGCCGGCATCAAGACTATCGTATTCGAACGCGGCGAATATCCCGGGGCCAAGAACATGTCCGGCGGCGTGCTCTACGGGCGGAATCTGGCGGAGATAGTCCCGGACTTCCTGGAACGCCACTGCCCTATTGAACGGAACATCATCGAATCGAGGGTGTGGTACCTGGGCGACGAAGGCGGCTACAGCGCCGGCTACCGCGATGTGGTTTTCGCCGGCCCCAGGAAGTACAACGCTTTTACCGTGGGGCGGTCGAAATTCGGTCGCTGGTACGCGGAGCAGGCCGCCGCCAGGGGCTCCCTGGTCGTGCTTGGCACGGCGGTCGAAGACCTTCTTCGCAACCATCGCGGCGCGGTTGTGGGGGTGGTTACCGGCCGCAAAGACGGCGAGGTGGCGGCCAGGGTTACCGTCCTGGCCGACGGCATTAACTCG
>CAZFEA010000239.1:0-5668 GCA_964518085.1 uncultured Dehalococcoidia bacterium | reverse complement strand
CAAGCGCGCCGCCGGCCACATTCACCAGGATGTCGATGCGGCCATGGGTTTGAATGGCCGCTTCGATGGTCCTTTCCACGTCTTTGGCTACAGCCACATCCCCGATTTCAACCGAGACTTTTCCTCCCGCCGCCTGCATCTTGGCCGCGGTGGCATCTGCCGTTTCGCGCCTGCGGTCGTTGACCACCACCGTGCTGCCCTCGGCCCCGAACAGGACGGCAATAGCCTGCCCGATGCCGGAGCCGGCGCCGGTGACCAGGGACACTTTACCTTGTAACCTTGCCATGTAACAACCTTTCCTCGATCGGATTATTGTGCCCCCCCCGAATTAACCACGAACAAACACTAATATCTACGAATGAAACGCCAGGCTAGAAAGTTCCTTGTAAACTATTTCGTCTTCTTTGCGTCGTCGCAGTGTGTGGCTACCTCTTGATATTCCAGGCCTCCCTGGATACCTTCTGCAGGTCGATGCGCTTCTGTATCATCTCATCTGTCTCGCTATCGACATATTTGTACCCCGGCTTGATCAGGAAAGCGGGGTCCACCCAGTCGTAAGATATGTCCGTCCGCCGGCTGGGAGCGCCGAAAATCCGGGACATCAAAGTCTGGCCCTCTTTGGTGAGCAGCCAGTTCACGAAGATCTTGGCCGCGTTGGGGTGGGGGGCCCGGTTCATGTAGGCCATGGCGCCGGTGGATGCCGTGGTGAGGGTCCCCTCCGACGGCATGATGATCTTTATGGGCGCCCCCGCTTTGACCATTTCGGTCAGTGCCGCGTCGCTTATGGTGCCCGAAATGGGGTACTTTCCGCGGGCCAGCCATTCAGCCTGCTGGCGCGCGTCGCCGGTAAGCGCCAGCTCCTGTTTGGCCAGGTCACGGGTGAACTCGGGTCCCATGAACTCCCACAGGCACACAAAAAATATGGTCCCGGCGGAGCCTATGGTGGGGTCGAAGACAACTATCTTGCCTTTCCACCGGGGGTCGGCAAGGTCGCGGTAGGACTTGATCTCGTCCGGTTTGATGATCTCTGTGTTTATCAGTATTGGAGCTACCCCTTTGATAAGATAAGGCATCATCATACCTTCCGGCTCATGAAATCTGAGGCCATCGAACATCCATGCTTTGGGGTCGAGGACTTCCGGCAGGATGAGAAGGGGTTTCATGGGGTCCAGCATCTCCGCCTTTCTGGCCAGGGTTATTGAAGACAGCCCCGCCAGGTAGACGTCTTCGAGGTACAGCCCGGCGCGGCGTTCGTTTTTCACCTTGGCATCGATTTCGGGCGCCCGCCCGATGACGAACTCCATGTCCAGGCCGTATTTTTCTTTGAAGGTCCGGGCCAGTAGACCGGTGGACTCGCCGCCGAAGGAGGTTATGGCCACCAGTTTTCCTTCCTGCCTGGCGGCAGCCAGGGTAGTTTCCCAGTCCTGCTGCCATGCCGGGACGGCGGCGCGTGTCGCCGGTACGGTCTGGGTGGCCTGCTGAGCAGGTGTCCCGGGCTGGCACGCCAGTCCGTAAAGCACGATCAACATTCCAGTGATGAATACCAACAGTCTTTTCATTTTTTTGCCTCCGGTATCGTGGCCCCTTCTCCCTTGATGGAGAGGTCAGAGCCTGCCCTGAGCGAAGCGAATGGGGTGAGGCTGAAATGAAGCCCCCTCCCTATCTTGAATCTTGAATCTTAGATCCCGACGGGGGCTACCAGGATCTGGTCCCGGACCATGTGGTCTATCACCTCGGCGCCGCTCTCGGTGACCACCAGCATGTTCTCCAGGCGCACCCCGCCGATGCGGTGCTCCCCCTCGAGGCTTTCCACGGCGATCACCATGCCCGGCTCGAACACCTGCGGGTGCTTCAGCGACCATTGCCGGTTGATCACCGGCGGGTCATAGCCATCGCCGATGCCCAGGCCGTGGCCCATTTCCACCGATAAGACCTCGGCCTCGTCTTTGTAACCCCATTTGCTCGCCGGAGGAAAGAATTTGGCGGCGTCGGCCGTGGTAGCTCCCGGCTTGATGGCGTCAATGATCCGGTCCAGCCTTTCCACCAGCATTTTATACCAGTCCTTTTCGCGGTCGTTGGGCTTCCGCCCCACGCAAAATGTCCGGTAGTTGCAACTGCTGTATCCCATGTACTTGATGTGGCACAACGGGGCATAGAACAGGTCGCCCGTCTGGATGATCCGGTCTTCGGCCCCGAAGCCCCTTTCGAAGGTGGCCGGGCCCGACTTCCATGAGGCCGGTATGATGTTATCGGCGCCGCCCTGCGTCAGCGCATCGGTAAGCACTACATTGAGGTCCTTGCCGCGCATCCCCGGTCTCAGGGCGGCCCATATCTTGTACCAGGCCAGCTCCACGATCGCCGCCACCGTCTTGAAGCAGTTGATTTCGTCGATAGTCTTTATGTTGCGGGCCTCGTAGATCAGCGGCCGCGCGTTGAGGCACTTGATCTTCAACTTCTCCAGGGCAGCAAGGCCCAGGGCGTCGAGATTGATAACGCCGAGCTGCTCGCTGCCCAGGCCGCGGCTCCGCAACTCCTGGTTGATGTCCCCGGCGAAGATCTCCGCTTCTTCCTGGGAGGCCTGGGGACCGCAGATGCCGCCCAGGGTGGACCGGGCAACGCGCCAGTGCTTGATCCATGGCGCCTGGTCCGGCATCTGCTGGTAGGAACCGGCATGTTCGAAGACCACCGGGTCATGTTCCACAAAGAAAAGCACGTATCTCAGTTGCGGGGCAAAGGCGGGGCCTTTCAAGCCGGTGAGGTAGCGAATATTGTCATTGCTGGCGGCCAGGAGAACCGGGATGCCATGTTGGCGCATTATTTCCCGCGCCCTGGCCGCCCTCTGTTCTCTCATGCGCGCCACGTCGATCCGCTCCTGCCAGTCGGCGATGGTGTTGCCGAAGGTCAACTTGGAAGCCATCTTGACCATGTTTACAAACTCCTGAGGAATCCCAAGTATTGTCTAACCACAGAGGACGCGGAGGCCACGGAGAGAGCTATTTGCCACGCTAAATCTTGAATTTTGAATCCTGGATCTTGAATCTCATTTGATGTTCCACGCATCCCTGGCGATCTTCTGCAACTCCTGGCGGGACTTGATCATCTCTTCGGTATCGCTGCTCTTGAACTTGGTTCCAGGCGGCACCCGCACCGCCGGGTCCGTCCACTCGTTGGACACGTCGAGACGCCGGCTGGGGTCGCCGGTCAATTTGGACATCAAAATCTGGGCGTCTTTAGTCAGCAGCCAGTTAACGAACACCTTCGCCGCGTTGGGGTGCGGCGCATTTTTGAGGAAGCCGATGGTGCCCTGGGAGGCGCTGGTCAACGTTCCCTCTTCGGGCAACACCACCGCCAGGGGCGCGCCTTCCTTGACGAACTGCGCCTGGATGGTGGAAAAGACGGTGTTGCTGATGGGATATTTGCCCCGGGCCACCCACTCCACCTGCTGGCGGCCATCGCGGGTAACCACCAGCTCCTGCCTGCCCAACTGCCTCACGTAGTCCTCTCCCATTACCTCCCACACTACCTGGAAGGCCGCCGCGCCCACCGAGCCGATGGTGGGATCATAGACTACGATCTGACCTTTCCACCTGGGCGCCAGCAGGTCCCGGTAAGACTTGATGGTGCCCGGCTTGACCATATCGGTATTGGCGATGAACGGGGCGATAGCGCGGGTCTGGTACACCAGCATCACGCCATCTTTATCTACGAAACTGATTTCATTGGCCCACCACAGCTTGGGGTCTTTGACTTCGGGCAAGAAAATGAGCGGCCGGATGGAGTCCATGAACCCGGCATTTTTCAGCAGGATGATGCTGGCGGCGCCGGTGAGATAGAGGTCCGGGGTGTAAATGCCGGCGGCCCGTTCTTTCTGCACCCTGGCTAGAACCTCGCTGGAGGCGCCGGCGATGAACTCCATGTCCAGGCCGTATTTCTCTTTGAAGGCCTTGCCCACGGCGTCGCTGGCGGCCAGCCCGAGGGTGGAAAGGGCCACCACTTTACCTTCACCGCGGGCTGCTGCCAGGGTCTTGTCCCATTCCTGCTGCCAGTTGGACTGTTCGCTCCCCCGGGAAGAATCGCCCGGCCCGGTTTGGCGCGGGCCGCAGGCGGCTGCCAGGGCTGTTACCAGGATAACCAGGCCAACCAGATGCCATCGCTTCATGTCTAACCTCCATCCTTAGCAGGGACACCTTACGTCAACTGCAATATTGAGACATAATCATACATCGTCAAGCCACATCAATCAAGGGTTTCTTCCACCAGAAAGATCCCGTTGGCATTCGCGGCAAGGTAGTGAAAACTGGTGGCGGTATCGAAAGCTATGAATCGCCCCTCCCCGCTGCCCAGGATGCGGTCATATCGTTTTCCCTGCACTCCATCCACTACTACCAACCCCATGTCGCCCTCCCGGGCGGCAAAGGCAAAATGCCGGCTGTCAGGGCTGAAATCGCCCCCAACTACAACGTCATACCTTCGACACTCCATTCCGTTCTCGACAAAGAAGAATTTGCCGCCAGGACCCCCGGAATTGCCCGCATAGACCAGCCGCCGGCCGTCGGGGCTGAACCCCGGGCCGCTGGTAAAACCGTCGAACCGCCGGCCCTCGACTCCATCAACGACCATAAACCCCCCGCCCTCGTCCAGCGCACCATAACCGACGCGGCGGCTGTCGGGGCTGAAACCGACGTTTCCAACCAGATGGTATGGCTTCCCCTCAATGCCATCGACTACGACCATCTGTTTGTTCCCGCTGATCGCCGCCCGGTAGGCGACGCGCCGGCTGTCAGGGCTATACACAATGCCGAGGAAGGTAGTGGCGTAAAGCTCCTTGCCCCTTATGCCGTCTACGACCACCAGCGTCTTATCGCCCTCCCGGGCGGCAAAGGCCAGATGCCTACTGTCGGGACTGAAGGTGACGTGGTCGACACTTTGGTACTCTTTGCCCTCCACCCCGTCTTTCACCACCGTCCAACTGGCGCCGGTCCGCGCCGCATAGGCGATCCTGAGGCCGTCGCGGCTGAGGACGATGCCACCAACTTCGTCGTACGGCCTGCCTTCTAACCCGTCCACCACCGCCAACCATTTGCCGCCCATCCGCGCCGGGTAGCCAACCCGGCGGCCATCGCGGCTGAAGACGATCCGGCCTATGGTCTCATACCGCTTTGCTTCCGCTCCGTCGATCACGGCGAACCAGGCCCCGGATTGCTTTGCCGCGTACGCCAGCCGTCGCCCGTCACGGCTGAAGACCGGACCGTTGACTTCGTCGTACTGTTTGAGCTGCACCCCATCTACCCTGAGAGACATTTTCGCGCCGGCATTAACGGCATAGGCTACTCGCCTGAGATCGGGACTTATGGCAATGGGGCCGGCCGGAATGACCAGGACGGGGTCGGCGCCGGGACGAGAACCTGTCAGCGATCGTGCGCCCAGGTCGGCAACGAGCTTCTCCGACGCCGTGCGGCGGAGAGACGGCGCCGGGGCTTTGGGCGCACCGGGGCCTTCGGCCGCGGGCGGCGCGGGTGCTTCCGGGCGGGCTGCCAGGGCCAGAAGCAGCATAACCAGCAACAGGGCGAAGAAAATGCCCGGGCTGAGCATCCTGCGGCTTTTCATTGTTCCTTGTTACGAAAATGTCGCCGTCTCCCCCTTTGAAAAAGGGGGACTAAGGGGGATT
>CAZFEA010000238.1:0-5699 GCA_964518085.1 uncultured Dehalococcoidia bacterium | reverse complement strand
AAGGTGGTCCAGAGGGGCAAAAGACGCTTTGTGGCCGGGTACGAGGACGCACTGGTTGACCTGCAGCCAGGCGACAGGTAACAGGCGACAGGCGACGGGGGCGTAGCGGCACGGTGCCCGTGCCGGGGCAGGATCAGCTATCGGGGCAACGGATGCACGCGGCAGCGGTCAGTCGTGGGACCCCCTCACCTTAATCCTCTCCCGCGGGGGGAGAGGAGACGGCAGCCGGTTTTCGGTGCAGGTTTGGAATCAGCGAAGTTAATCGCTATTTTCGGGCGACGGCTCGCGGCTACGCAGGCCGCCACGGCGCGCCGTGGCGCTACGGGCGCGCCGCGGCGTGCGGCTACAGCTTGACTACCTTGGCCGTGTAAACATCCGGGATGGCCCGGATATCGTTCAGGTCCTCTTCCTTGAGCGGCTCGTCCAGGGCCAGCACCATGAGCGCCTGGCCTCGGGGCTTGAGACGGCTGACCTGCATGAAGCTGATGTCAATGTCCGCCCGGCCGGTTATGTTGCCTACCGCCCCGATCAGTCCCGGCCGGTCCCGGTGATCGCTGAACAGGTAATATCCGCCATGGGGTACCAGGTCGATCCAGAAGGTATTGAACCTGACAATGTGCGGCTCGCCTCGCAGGACCGTACCCGCCACCGTCAGGTCGCCCGAATGGCTCCGGACCTGCAGGGTAATAAGCGCGGCGTAGTTTTCGCAGCCGGCGCTCCTTTGTTCGGTGATCTTGATGCCGCGCCCGGCAGCCACGACATCGGCATTGACTATATTGATTCTCTCTTCAATGGTATTTTCCAGCAGGGCGCCCAGCAGGGCGGCTTTAAGAGCCGCGGTATTGTACTGGCTGATGTCGCCGTTGTACATGATCTCCAGCGCGCTGACCGGTCCTTCGTTCAATTGGGCCGCCATCCGGCCAAGCAGGTAGCAGACCTTGATATGCGGTCCAAGCACCGCCATCATCTCGGGCGAGAGCAGCGGCGCATTTACCGCGTACTTAGCCGCTTCACCCCTGAGGACCGCCATGATCTGATCGGCAATATCGATGGCAATGTTCTTCTGGGCCTCTTCGGTTGAAGCCGCCAGGTGCGGGGTTACAATTATCTTGTCCGACTTGAGGAGAATGTTATCTTGGGCCGGCTCGACGGAAAAGACATCGCAGGCGGCGCCGGCCACTTTTCCTTCATTGACCGCGTCAAAGAGGGCCTGTTCGTCGACCAGCCCGCTCCGGGCGCAGTTGATGATGCGAACACCGGTCTTCATTGTCGCCAGTTCCCGGGCGCCTATGAAGCCCCTGGTCTGGGCGGTCATCGGCATATGGAGGGTGATAAAGTCCGACTCCCGGTAAAGCTTCTCAAGAGGAACAAGCTCCACGCCAAGTTTAGACGCCTTCTCGGGGGAAACAAGGGGGTCATAAGCGATCACCTTCATCTCCAACCCCTTGGCCCGCCTGGCCACCTCGGAGCCGACATTGCCCAGCCCGATCACGCCCAGGATCTTGTATCTGACCTCGGTGCCGGTAAACTCGGCCCGTTTCCATATATTATTCTTGAGAAGGGCATGGGCCTGCGGGATGTGGCGTGCCAGGGCCAGCATCATGGCTACCGTGTGCTCCGCCGCTGAGATGGTGTTGCCCGTGGGAACGTTGAGCACCACTATGCCTTTCTGGGTGGCGGCAGGCACATCGATATTGTCCACGCCGGTGCCGGCCCGGCCGATTACCAGAAGCTTCTTGCCGGCCTGGATGACCTCGGCGGTGACCTTAGTCTCGCTGCGCACCACCAGGGCTTCATAGTCTCCGATGACGCGCAGCAGCTCATCGGGTTTCATGCCGACTCTGACATCGGTGTGGCCGAATTTACTAAGGGGCTCAATACCCTCCTGGGCGATGGGATCAGCTATGAGGATGTTCATTGTATCTGACTACTGTCTACTCCTATTAAACCCCGCCTTGGGCAAAGCCAGTTTCAATACCTTGATGACCTCTTGCATATCTTTTTCATTGACATGCCCGAGATGGCCGATGCGGAAGATCTTGCCATCGAGTTTCTTCTGCCCACCGGCTAATACCGTATCGTACTCATCTTCAAGGATAATCAAGAGCTTCTTCGGGTCCAGGCTGTCGCTGCCCTTAACCGCGGTTATGACATTCGAGCAGTATTTGAGGTCGCCAAACAGTTCCAGGCCGAGAGAAAGCACTCCTTCTCGGGCCACTTTGGCCACGCGGGCGTGGCGGGCAAATATGTTCTGGATCCCTTCCTTCTCCATCAGGTCCATGGCGGCATTCAAGGCATAGACGCCGGTGACCGCCGGGGTCCAGGGAGTTTCCCATAGGGCAATAAATGACTTGTATTTGGCAATATCCCAGTTATAGCGGGGCAGCTTTGCCTGCTTGTTGGCCTCCCAGGCTGCCGGGCTGAGGCTGATCATGGCCAGCCCGGGTGGAGACATGAAGCCCTTTTGTGATCCGGTTATGACGACGTCTATCCCCCAGTTGTCAGTCTGGAGGTCAAGGGAGCCAAGGCTGCTGATGGCATCGACAATGGTCAACTTGCCGGCCTTCCGTGCGACATCGGCGATGGCCTTAATATCGTTGGTTATGCCGGTGGACGTCTCGTTGTGGGTCATCAACACCGCTTTTATGGCCGGATTGGCGTGAATAGCCTCCTGAACTGCCTCAGGCTCAACCGCCTTCCCCCATTCGAACTGTAGACGCTGGACTTTGGTGCCGAAGGCCTCGGCGATCTCGGCGAACCTGTCCCCGAAGGCGCCGTTGGTAGTTGCCAGGACATGGTCGCCCGGCGACAACGTGTTGACAATGGCCGTCTCCATGCCCCCGGTGCCGGAGCAGGTCAGGATAAAGACATCATTCCTGGTCTGAAAGAAAGTCTGCAACCGGTGGCAGGTCTTTTCCAGCATACCTTTGAATTCTCTGCCCCGGTGGTTGATCATTTGCTTGCTCATCGCCTTGAGCACGGTGTCCGGGCACGGGGTCGGACCGGGTATGCGCAAATTCATATATAGTCTCCTTACCGAATTAGTGCTGGGAAAAATTTGTTCACCAATATTATCTTAATTAGTGGCGGCTCGCAAGGGAGGCATCAGGCACGAAAACAGCGATTGAGCCATATCCGGATCTGCTCTCCCTCGACGGGAGAGGGTCAGAGCTTGCCCTGAGCGAAGCCGAAGGGGTGAGGGTGGTCCCCTCACCTTAATCCTTATGGCCTTTGTATTAGTCTGATAAAGCGTTTCTTCCCGGCGCGCAGGACCGCGCCGGTTCTTACGGCCACCCGGTCCGCAGTGACCCTCTGGTTATCAACTTCTATGCCGCCCTGGGCCAGCATCCGCTTGGCCTCTTGCCGGCTCTTGACCAGTCCGGCGGCCACGAGAACGTCGGTTACCGATATCTCAGCCCGGGCGCCGTCGCCGGGGAAAGCCATGGCAAAGTCAGCAATTTCTTCAGGGATTTCCCTTCTCTGGAAAACCCGGGCAAAATGCTCGGCGGCGCCTGCGGCGGCTTCGGGTCCGTGGAATTGCCCTACCAGCTCGAAAGCCAGCTTCTTTTTGAAGTCCATCGGATTGGCCGTTCCGCGCTCCATGCCGGCTTTCATTGCTTTGATTTCTTCATCGGCGATGTCCGTCAGCAACTCGAAGTAGTCACATATCAAACTATCCGGCAGGGACATCACTTTTCCATACATATCGGGGGGTGGATCGGTGACCCCGACATAATTCCCCAGGCTCTTGCTCATCTTATGGGTGCCGTCGGTGCCCACCAGCAGGGGCATCAGGAAGACCTGCTGCGGCGTTTGTCCCACCATACGCTGCAGTTCGCGGCCCATCAGGCAGTTGAACTTCTGGTCTATCCCGCCGAACTCGACATCAGCCTGGATCATGGTGGAATCGTAAGCCTGCAGAAGCGGGTACAGCAGTTCCGTTATGGCTACCGGCTGGCCGGCGGTGAACCTCTTGTTGAAGTCCTCCCGGGCCAGCATCTGGGCCACAGTAAATTTGCTGGTCAGGCTGATAACGTCGGCCAGGCAAAAGCGGGTGAACCATTCGCTTTGCCAGCAGATCTGAGTTTTTTCTTTATCAATAACCTTGAAGAACTGGTCCATGTAGGTGTGGGCATTGCGCCGCACCTCTTCGGCCGAGAGCATCGTCCGGGTAGCGGAAACGCCGCTGGGGTCGCCAATTTGAGCCGTCCAGTCGCCGACGATCAAGATAACCCGGTGACCGAGTTCCTGGAACTGGCGGAGTTTACGCAGACCGACAACATGCCCCAGGTGAATATCCGGCCGGGAGGGATCAAAGCCCTGCTTGAGGCGCAGCGGCCGTCCGGTTTCCAGCAGCCTGCGAAGCTCTGGCTCGGAAATTATTTCAGCCACGCCACGGCGCAGCATCTCAGAAACTTGCTGGTTCATCATTCTCCAGGATTCGCGCTTTGGCGATATCGCGGGTTATCTGGTCACAAAGCTGGGCGGCCGATTCGAATTTCTGTTCCGGGCGCAGGCGGGCCAGCACTTCGATTCTCATTTCCTTCCGGTACAGGTCGCCTTTGAAATCGAGAATATGCACCTCGACGGTGCGGACATTGCCTTTTAGAGTGGGACAAAAGCCGATATTGGCGACCGACAAGAGCGCCTGGTTGTCAACAAAAGCCCTGGTGCAGTAGACGCCGTCCGCGGGCAGGGCATAGCGTTCGTCTATGGTCAGATTGGCAGTGGGAAAGCCGATCTGTGTGCCCTTGCCGGTCCCTTCCCCTACTATTCCGCGTAAGCTGAAGGGCCTGCCCAGCAGCGCATTGGCCCTGGCAAGGTCGCCCTGCGCCAGGGCTTTCCTGATGGCGGTGCTGCTGACGATATCGCCATCGAGCAAAACGTGGGGCACCACCTCGACGAAGAACCCTTTTTCCTGGCCCATTTTCTTCAGCTTGTCGATATTGCCTTCCCGGCCCTTGCCGAGGGCAAAATCCGGGCCGACAACCATGCCTTTCATCCTCGCCCCTTGCAGCAGATACCCTACGAACTGTTCGGCCGTAGTCTCAAACAGGGTGCGGTCGGGACGGATGGCGGCAATAAGGTCTACCCCGAGGCCCTTGATAATCCCTATCCTTTCCTGAAGGTCGGCCAGGTAAAGGGTATGGTTTCGTCCGTTCAGCAGGGCCTTGGGGTTTTCGGTGAAGGTGATTACAATGCTGCAATAACTGCTGGCCCTGGCCAGTTCGACGAGCCGGCTGAGCAGCCGGCGATGTCCCAGGTGGACGCCATCGAAAACGCCAACCGAGACCAGGCAGTCGCGGTCGGGAGCCAGCATGTCAAATTCGGAGACGACGGCGCTATCCAAAATGTGTTCCCAGGGCGGATTTGCCTCCGGCCAGAATTTATGATAGAGTATTGTTTAAATGCTAACATAGACTTTTTGAGAGCGTCAAGGCGACGGAGTTCGTTGAGTTGGTGAGTCGGTTCAGAGGACTCAATAAACCCCAAGGACTCAAGGAACTTGGAAGAAACAACCCGCAAGTTGACTTGACACTGCGAAAAGGATATGGTAAAGTATATATTGCCTGCGAGAGCAGGGGATACTTTAACAAGTGAATAGTGGAAGAAAGCTACGCGTTTAACCTCTGAAAATTAAATTTTTGGAGAGTTTGATCCTGGCTCAGGATGAACGCTGGCGGCGTGCTTTATGCATG
>CAZFEA010000237.1:0-5780 GCA_964518085.1 uncultured Dehalococcoidia bacterium | reverse complement strand
CTATCCGCTGATGGAATGGACTAACATGAAGTTACGGACACTCCTGGTTGTTCTACCCCTGTCCCTGTTGTTCATCGCCTGCTCCGGTACTGCTGTGCCGGCGACCACTACTCCCGCCGCCAAACAGGAACCGAAAGCGGCGCCGGCGGGGTGGGAACAGAGATGGAATGCCGTGGTTGCCGAGGCTAGAAAGGAAGGGTCGGTTGCCGTTTACAGCCTCTGGCGACCGGAAACCAGGACGACGGTGACCACCGCCTTCAAGGACAAATTCGGCATCAATGTTGAATTCACGCCTTTCGGCCGAGGAGCTGAGCTCGTAGCCAAGGTGCAGGCGGAGCAGCGGGCCGGTCTTTTTTACGTGGACACCTTCGGCGCGGGAAACCCGCTTCTCCAAACCTCAATGAAACCGGAGGGGCTGCTCGGTCCCCTCAGGCCGCTGCTGATTCTGCCGGAGGTTACCGACCCCAGAGCGTGGCGCGCCGGGGCAGTACCATTTAGTGATGACGAGGGCACGGCTGTCAGTCTTATCAGCGTCACTATTCGGACCATCGCATACAACGTTGACCTGATCAGGGAAGGCGAGCTAACGAGCTACGAGGACCTCCTCAAGCCCCAGTACAAGGGCAAGATCACGTTGAACGACCCGACAGTTACCGGGCCTGGCAACGCAGCTATCTCACACCTGGGCCATAGCCTCTGGGGAGAAGAAAAGACAGTGGACTTCTTGAGGCGGCTGCTGAGAGACCAGGGAGCGGTCGTCCAGAGGGACAACCGTGTTCACATGGAATCGGTAGCCCGGGGAAAATATGCCATTGCCGTCGCCCCCCTGCCCGACCTGGTAGCCGAGTTCTATGAGCTTAAAGCCCCGGTAAAGGCAGCCTTGGTAAAAGAGGATAACCGCCTCACCGCCGCGGCCGGCGCCCTGGGTGTGCCCACCAGATTCGCCCATCCCAACGCGGCTACTGTGCTGGTGAACTGGCTGTTGACCAGGGAAGGCCAGTCCGTCTTTTCCCGGAGCTGGGGCAACCCGGCTACCAGGGCCGACGTCCCCACCGAAGGCATTAATCCCCTCTTCGTCCCCGTGCCGGGTGAGAAATATTTCGTCGAATCGGCCGATGCTATGAACGCCCGGGCCAGGTGGTTGCAACTGGCCAAGAAGGTCATCGACGAAACTTCCCGGTAGCGCGGGTTATTGGGTTATTGAGTTATTGGGTTCCACCCGTGAGGAAACTCAATAACCCAAAAACTCAAAAACTCCGTCACGGCGCACTCTTGATATACCGGACAAGGGCATCCACGTCCGGGCCTGTTAGCTGTTTGAAGGCCGGCATCGCCAAAATCTGTCAAAAATATGACAAAGACCGCCCGGCTATGGTATATTTTCTTTGGTGCAATAAGAAGTTATGGTCAGTCTAGTATCACCCGCGGGGTCGGCGTGCCCCTCATGTTTCGGCGGACTGAAACCCACTCAGGTTGACTGGTTGCAGGGTTCCTTCAAAGAGCGGACCTATGCCCGGGGCGAAATCGTCTTCTTTGAGGGAGACCCCTGTCCCGGGCTGTTTATCGTCAAGTCCGGATCGGTCAAACTTTACCGGACCTCTTCCGATGGAAACGAGCAGATCGTCCGGATGATCGGCGACGGGGGCTGTTTTGAGTGCGCTCCTCTTTTCGACGGAGGGCCAAACCCGGTCAGCGCCGAAGCGCTTGAGGACAGCCGCCTCTACTTCTTGCCGGCAGAGGCCTTCCGGGCGCTGGTCAAGGAGCATCCTGAAACCATGATGGCCATGGCGGCGGTGCTGGCCATGAGGCTGAGGGCGTTGATCAGCATGGTGGAAGACTTCTCCTTCAAATCCATCTATTCACGGCTGGCCAATCTGTTGCTGAGGCTGGGGGAGCGACGTGAAGGTCTCATGGTGGTATCGCCAACGCGGCCGCTTAACCAGCAACACCTGGCCTGCATGCTGGGGTGCTCCCGGCAGATGGTGAACATATCGCTCAGAAAGCTGGTCAAGGCCGGACTGGTCAGGATGGACGGCCGCCAGATAGCCGTGCTGAATCCGGATGCCCTGCAGGACATAGCCCGGACCCGGAATTAAAGACCTCCCCCTTTGCAAAGGGGGATTGAGAGGGATTAGACCTCCCCCTTTTCCAAAGGGGGACCAAGGGGGATTTCAGGCGTAGGGACGACGGCTCACTTCACGACCTTCAGGTAAAGCTCGAAGAAGACCCTGTCGGTGCCGGCCTTCCAGTGCCGGAACCCGGTCCGCCGCAGGATCGCCCTCACCTCCTCCAGCGTGTAGCTGGCCTGTATGGCCCCGGTCCATGCCCTTCGCTGCAGTTCGTTCATCCCGCGGCGCACGGCAGCGGTCCGGATGAACCACCGCCAGAACCAGTTGTCCGGCAACCTCCGGCTGTCCCTGATCAGCGCAATGCCTCCCGGTCGCAAAACCCTGTGTATTTCATTGAAAATGCCGACCGGGCCGGTCCACATGTGCAGGGATGAGCTGCTCACCACCAGGTCGAAGCTGCTGTCACGAAACGGCAGGCAGCCGGCCGCGGCTACCGGGAATTCGGGCATTGTCTGCATCCTGACGCCGCGGGAGTTCTCCAGCGCTTTCCTGGCCATTTCGGGGGAAATGTCAATCCCAACGTAGTCCAGTGCTTGACTGCCAACGCGGGACTCACCCCGCAGGGGAAGACCCGGGTCCGGGCCCGCGGGCGGACACCTAGGTCCGCCCCTACGCCTCTCCAGCTTCTTTAAGCGGGACTCCTGCACCGCCAGGAAAAGCCTGCCGCTGCCCGAGCCGATATCCAGGATGCGACTGCCCTCAGGTGCAGTCTTCTTGATGCACGAGGCAAAATGGCGAAAGACCGGGGCCATGGCAGTTGCGGCTATCCGGTCGTACTGCTCGACCCATTCCCTATGACAGAATTTCAGTTCAGGCTGGATGATCCGCGGTTTCACGTAAACTGAAATCCCCCTGTATCAGACAAAATCCGAACCACTAAATCCGAAATACGAAACAATCGGTCATGCCCCTGGGGCGCACCATCAAGGGTGAATTTCCCTCCCCCTTTGGCGAAAGGGGGATACAGGGGGATTTGTCCTTTCAGTTTGGAAATCCCCTTAGTCCCCCTTTTTCAAAGGGGGAGACTTAGATATTAGAATTTCGGATTTCTCCGTTGGCCTTTCAGCTTCTTCCCGTTCCAGCCTGAGGTACTCCAGGTAGAACCATTCCCGGTACTTTTCCTTCTTCATCTTTCCGGTGAATATCACCGGGTTGAAAGGGAAGGCTCTGGGCGCCAGGTGCCCGTAATAGAAATGCACCATGACCACAAATCCGATGGACAGGACGGCCAGTCCCCGGTGGGACACCACGGCTATGGCAACGGCCCAGCCGGGAAGGATGCCCAGGATGAACTCGTTGCCGATAGTGATGCCGGATACGGCCATGACCGGGACGACGATCATGGTGAACCAGTAATCGATCTTCTGGCCGTACTGCATGTGCTCATAGACCGGTTCCGGGGCCAGTCCGAAAATGTGCAGCATGCTCTGAAAGGCATCTTTCATATCCTTGACTGTGGGCAGGATGGTCCAGGCCGACCGCTTTTGCCTCAACCAGGCAAACCCCAGGTAGAAAAGGTGATAGAAATAGGTCAGGTAGAAAGCCCGCGCCGCCCAGTGATGCACCAGGCGGAGGTTTTCTATCCCGCCGAAAAGCTGGAGCCACCAGTTCATTGAAGGGCCATTGGGAAACGCCTGCGGCAGCCCGGTCAAGGAAAGGACAACGAAACTGGCCATGAGGACAATGTGCTGCAACCGGATGTGGCGGTCAAAACGGATAACGTAGTCGCCCTCGATCCTCGACATCATTCCTCCTTTGCCTGGGCCGCGGCTGCCAGGGCTTTCCGCCGGTCCAGCGCCCACCTTACCAGCTCGCCGATCATCGTCCCGCTCACCGGTATCAGAAAGCCGGCGATCAGTAAGAAGAACAGCCACTGGCTGATAATGACCTGGACAGAGCCGGCATCCTGCCCGGAAATAAACGGCCGGTAGGCGGCGTCCTCCTGGAGATAGAGGCCCTCCGGATTCAAAGGGATGATCGCGGCCAGCAGCCAGACGAGAAGGCCCAGTTCGGCCAGGATGATTCCGAGGACAAGAGGGAAATAGTAATTCTTCATTCTACGGGACGACTAAAACCGCAAATAAACGCGAATATACGCGAATGACGCGATTAGAGAATGAGGAGTTGAACACAATAACACAATAACTCAAAAACCCAATAACTCAGGCAACTGCCCTGACCAGGGCGGCGATAAGTATGGCCGCCCGGATAACCAGCATGAAATTGGAGGCCGAACCGAAAGCCTTAAATCCTTTTTGCTTATTCCGGGTGTCCCGCAAAAACACCAAGCTGTCCCTGATGGCGAAGAATCCGCCCGCCAGGACCAGGAGCAGGTACACGGGTCCAAGTCCGATAACAAACCCCAGGAAAACGCTGAAAAACAGGGTAACCGCCAGAAAACTGAACCCAATCCTGGCGGCGGTCTCAAGTCCGGTCCGGAAAAAAAGCCCCGGGCTCTCGGTGACGGTTTGATTGGCAGCGATGACAGGCGGGTGCACCGCAGAGTAGATCATTATGTGCCCCGTTTGCCAGAACACCGCCAGCAAGAACAACGCCCAGGGAATCCATGCCGTGAACAGGGTTTCCGGGGAACTCGACGCCCATCCTCCGAGATAGATAAGCCCGTTGATCGGGGGCAACACCAGGTATCCCACCTTCTTTCTCAGGTTCAGCGAATAAAGTGAGCCCAGCAGCAGGGTAGCCGTGAGGATAACGAAGGTGGCCTGATTGAACACCACCCAGGTGATACCCAGGGAAACCAGAAAACAGGCCCAGGTAAAGATAAAGGCCTCCCGCGGCCTCACCCGGCCGCTGGGCACCGGCCGGCCCGGCCAGGCTCTCTTGTCGCGTTCGCGGTCTATGTAGTCATTAAGACTGTGGATGCCCCCCACCGCTATAGCCACCGCGGCGAAGCCCCACAGGCACCGCGCCAGGCTGGGGAAACCTCCCCCGGCCAGGACCGCCGCTGCCCCTGCCCCGAGGGGTGTCATGACCGCCAGACGGGGTCTCGTTATGTCAACGAACCCTCCGATCCTGCCAGACAGAGACCCCGTCCCCGGTGCACGGCCGCCGCCACCAATCCACCGGTCCATTAAGTTTTTCATTTATTCAACGCTCCGAACCCCCTTTCCCTCTCCCTTGACGAGAGAGGGTCAGGGTGAGAGTGAGGTGTTCAGGACCTCACAAAAGGGCCCAAGAACCAGACATAGACGAACAAGAATATTACTCCGGTGCCAACAGATGCCCACAGCATCACCCGCCGCGCCCTGTAGCCGGTGACATAGTCCATCAGCACGTTCCTTCCGCCGTTCAGTGAATGGAAAAGCAGCAGGCCTATCATCAGCAACGCCACCACCAGCCAAAAAGGCCGATGAAGTAGCTGCGACGATCGTTCAAAGGTTATCTCTTTACCCGGGTTGCCGAAATGCTTTATCCACAGGTGCAGGAAAAGGACAGCCATAATGGCCAGGCCGGAGAACCTCTGCAGTATCCACGGCCAGCTACCCTCCTCGGAGCGGAGCCTGCTCGAAGGCCCGTAGCGGTGAGGCGCGCCCGGTACCATCCGCTTACGGGGGGTCTCCCCCTGTGAGACGTCGCTCCCAGGTATCACAGGCGTCTCCCCCTGTGACGCATCCCTCCCAGGTATCACAG
>CAZFEA010000236.1:0-5817 GCA_964518085.1 uncultured Dehalococcoidia bacterium | reverse complement strand
ATGGAGGATGCCCATGGTAAGCCAGAATGTTGAAATAAAGAAGGTCCGCAGCTACTGCGCCCAGTGCGGCTCCCAATGCCCCACCGTGTATAAGGTCAAGGATGGTATTCTGGTCAAGGTTGAGCCGGACAGGGCCAACCCTGCCTGGGTCCCTCTCTGCCCGAAGGGTGTGGCCGGTCCCGAACTGGTCTACGACCCGCAGAGGTTGAAATATCCCATGCGGCGCACCAATCCCAAGGACAATGCCAACGCTGGATGGGAACGGATAACCTGGGACGACGCGCTCAATACCGTTGCCCGGAAGCTCACGGAGGTCAGGGCTAAATTCGGCCCCCATGCCATCGCCTTCTGCCGCACCAGCCCCGGCGGCTCCCCGGGCGGTGACATGCATGAATGGGTGACCCGCCTGGCCAATGTATTCGGGACGCCGAATACCATAACCCATACCCATGTCTGCCAGTGGCACCGCGACAACTGCTCGAACTACACCTATGGACGCGGCGGTATCGGCGTGCCCGATTTTGATCGGGCCAACTGCGTCCTTATCTGGGGGGCCAACATCTACGCCAATGACCCCAGGCGCTTCAATGCGGTGAAGAAGGCCCAGCAGAGAGGGGCAAAGCTGATTGTCGTCGACCCCCGGAAAACGCCGGTTGCCGCCCGCGCCGACCTCTGGCTGCGCATCAACCCGGGGACCGACGGCGCGCTGGTCCTCGGTCTGATAAACATTCTGCTCAAGGCCGGTCTTTTCGACCGGGAATTCACCCGCGACTGGACCAACGCTCCCTTTTTGGTCAGGCGCGACAACGGGATGTTGTTGCGCGAAAGGGACCTCGGCACGGACAACGCGCCGTTACAGATCGGGGGGGCGGAATCCCGCTTGGTGATGTGGGATGAAACGAGCGCTCAACCGGCGGCCTATGATCCGGCGTCGCGCTCTTTCAGGGACGGGCAGGTCAAACCCGCTCTCAGCGGCAGCTACAAAGTCAATGTGGTTGGGGGTGGTGAGGTTGTTGCCGATACCGTGTTCGAGCTGCTTTCCGGTCTGGTGAGCGAATATACCCTGGAGAAAACCGAAGCCATTACCGGAGTTCCGGCGGAGAAGATCGAGCAGGCGGCCGCCATGATCGGCTCGATCAAGCCGCTGTGCTATTATACTTTCACCGGCCTGGAGCAGCACACCAATGTTTCCCAGACCAATCGCGCCCTTTGTATTCTGTATGCCCTTACCGGCAACTACGATGCCGCCGGTGGAAACATGCAACTGCCGGCGTTGCCGGTCAACCGGATACTGAGCCCCGACCTGCTTTCCCAGGAGGCCAGGCGCCGCCGTCTCGGCTACCAGCCGAGGCCGCTGGGCCCTGCCGCCGGCCCGGGTTCGGTCCAGGCCTATGACCTGTTCACCGCCATCCTGGACGAAAAGCCGTACCCGGTGAAGGCCCTGGTGGCCTTCGGCGGCGACCTGCTGATAGCCGACAGCAACAGCCTGCTTGGCAGAGAGGCCCTGCGGAAGCTGGACTTCTATGTGCACATCGACCTTCACCTTTCGCCGCCGGCCTTGCTGGCGGACATGGTATTGCCCGCTTCGACGTTCTACGAATGTGAAGTGCCGCGGCTGGGCTTTACCGGCTCGGTGGCCACCTGGGACCGCCTGCAGTGGCGCGCCGCCGCGGTACTGCCGCAAAACGAATCGCGGCCGGACCTGGACATCGTTTTTGACCTGGCAAACCGGCTGGAGCTGGGGGAAAAGTTCTGGCACGGCAGGATGGAGGATGCTTTCAACTATTTGCTGGCGCCGTCCGGCATCACCGCAGAGCAGCTTCGTAACAGCCCCGGCGGGTTGTCCCTGGACCTGCCGCTGCCGGCGCGCAAGTACCAGTCTACCGACAGGAAGACGGGGGAGGTCCGTGGCTTCGAGACCTCTTCAAAGAGGATCGAGATCTACTCGGAGACCTTCAAGGCTGCCGGGCATAACCCCCTGCCGGCCTATGAACCGCCGCACTGGACGAAGACACCCGGCCCCGAAATAGACCGGGAGTATCCGCTGACTCTTGTCAGTACCCGGGTCATCCAGTACTGTCATGGCCAGCAGCGGTCGTTGCCCTCGCTGCGCAAGGCGGTCCCCGACCCGTTCCTCGAGCTTCATCCGGAGACGGCGAAATCCCTGGAGGTTGCCGATGGTGAGTGGGTCTACCTGGAGACCGACCGCGGTAGGATAAGGGTGAAGGCCAAGGTCACCGACATGGTCCCGTCCGGCGTGGTCTCGACTCAGGTGGGGTGGTGGGAGGGATGCGAAGTCCTTGGGATGCCTGGCCTTGATCCCTTCTCCAGTGAGGGCGCCAACTTGAACCTCATCCTTGCCGACGATGTCAGAGACCCTATTTCCGGTTCGCTGCCGTTCAAGTCCTACCGGTGCCGGGTGAGAAAGTTGCCGTAGGGTTCCCGTAGCGGCACGGCGCGCCGTGCCGGCCGTGGCGGGTGTAGTAGCACGCTGCGCGTGCCGGGGGGCGGTCCGTCCATCTTCCTTTCGCGTACCTAACCCTGGATAGCCCATGCTATAATGCAGATGTCGGCTTAACATTGCTGGAGGATCGGATTTGATCAAGAAACCCAAGGACTATACTTTTACCGTTGTCGTAGAGAAAGACGAGGATGGCTTTTTTGCCTATTGTCCTGAACTCCAGGGATGCTACACCCAGGGTGACAGCTACGAAGAAGTCATGGACAACGTCAAAGATGCCATAAGATTACATGTGGCGGACAGGCTGGCCAGTCACGAGGAAGTGCCCAGTTCCGAGGTGGTAAGTCTCTCGACGGTGAAGGTTGCCGTTTAAGCTTGTTCGACCGCGTCCCGCCGCCATTCCACCACGGTGCTCGACCAGACGCGGCTGACCGTTGCCTCCAGGACCTGCCGGCCCGGTTCATGTATGTCCAGAAGGGTCGGGAGTTCGCGTCCATCAAGATTCCCCAGGTAGCCGCACCGTTTCCGCAACAGGCGTATAGCCGTGTCCGAACCACCGTAGACGATGTAGTGCACCGGCCTGGGGTCCGGGCCAAGAATTTCCGGGATGTGGCCGCAGACCCGGGTCAGAAACGTCTCGATCTGTTTCTCGCGGTGCCTGGCGAATCTGCCTGCCGATGAGCCGCCCTGCCGGTGCCGGCCGTGGATATTCCCGGCGCCGACCTTGCTGGCCGTCAGCTCTTGACCCCGGCACAGGCCGATGGCGTAGGCGCCCAGGCGGACCAGGACCAGGGCGACATTGAAGTCCCGGGTCAGTAGCTCCCTCAGGGGCGCGGTGACGATACCGGGGACGACCAGATTCTTGGCTGCGTTCAGAACGATCGGGAACGGCGGTACCACCAGGTAGGTATGCGAAGCACCGCGGAAGATCACCGCGCCCGTTTTCGAACCGCAAATCAGTTCAGATATCTCATTGTCCCCCCGGCAACCAGCCGCCAACAGGCATTCGGCGATGTCCTGTGGCGTCAGTCTGGGGGGCAGGTAAAGCGATGAGGATATTGACGGACTGTCCGGTGCCTCCAGGCCATCGAGAAAGGCGAGCATCCTTTCGCGGTTTAAAGAAAACCTCCGGCTCAGCGGCATGGACTCCTTGTGCTTAGTTTTCCAAAGCTGGGGCTTGCAACGTGCAAAGCGTAAATTGGGATGGGTGTCAGTTTGCGGCCACGATGCCTCGAGAAAAGCTTAGTATCTCGGCCGCGTAGCCTATGAGCCTTGCAGCCTCGATACTGGTAATCTGCCTTCTCGCGGAAGGATACATGTCCACAATGCGGGCTTTGTCGAGTTCTTCAGCCTTTTCCCTCAGATTTGCGGGGATTGCCGAGAAGTTGTGTATTTCACTGAGCAACTGAAGTATGGAACGGCCCAGCCTGCGCTGGTGTTTCCTTTCAAATACTGCTCTGAGGGCTTTCCAGGCGCTTTGTTGGGCTGCGCAGCAGGCCCAATCATAAAAGCCACCCTCCATTGAGTGGGTCGCAGCGGCAATGTCGCCTTCCGCCTGGTCGAGCCAGTCCGCGCTTCGTTCCATGAATGTTATAATTGTACCTTAAACGTCAAGGGAGCTACTTTACCCATGTTATAATAGGGAATGGCCGTGGCATCATGAAGAACTGCTATTTTTGTAAGGGCAAGATCGTACGTAAGAAGATCAGACACATTCATCATTGGGGCGATGAAATCATCATTTTTGAGAATGTTCCAGCGGAAGTCTGTAGCCAGTGTGGGGAAGTATACTTATCGCCGGACGTCCTTGCCAAGATCGACAAGATAACCGCGGAAAAGTCTGCCCCGAAGAAACTTGTCAGCGTACCTGTCTTTTCGCTCTCCTGAGGGTGGTGAAACTATGGCTATGGAAGACACCCTGGCGTCGCCCCTACAGTATCTTTCAATTTTCCAATCTTACAATTTTGCAATCGCGCTAGCGGCGGCGCTGGCGCCGGCTACGCGCCCGAAAACCAGGGCCATGGCCAGCCCGGCCGAGGCCCCGGCATGGTAACTTCCCTTGAAGGTGGTGACGTTGCCGACCCGGTACGGCCTGCCAAAGGCCCAGTTGACTATCGAACCGGCGGCGTAAAGCCCGGCAATTGGCTGATTTTCCAGGTTTAGCACCCGGGCCTGGCTGTCGATCTTTAGTCCGCCCAGGGGATGGTTTAGTCCGGGGTAAACCGGGTAAACGGCATAGTACGGCGGGGTGTCGATTCTGAAGGCCCTGGCGGTCTTGGGTATGGTCAACCCCAGAGCCCGGCCGTCTTTGACCGTGGCGTTGAACTGTTCAACAGCATGCCTCAGTTCCCCGGCGGGAACTTCGATTTTTGCCGCCAGTTCATCGAGATTACCGGCTACCTGGATGACCTCATCGCGGTGCCCGTAGTTCCGGTACTCCTCAGGGTATCTGGTCCTCGTCTTCTCGTCGAATACCAGTGCGGCCTTGCTCCCGGGCTGGTAGACAATGGCATTGGCGATGGTATCGCTGTCGGCAACGCCCTCGTCGACGAATCTCTGGCAGTTCTGGTTGAGATAGATGCCTTCGGGATAGATGCGGGTCATGAAACGGGAAGGGCCCTCGCCAAAGAACTTATCCGTGGTCCTTATGTGGCAGACGCTGAGATTGACCAGTTGGGCGCCGATGTCCCGCGCCATGGCGATGCCGTCCCCGGTGTTGAAAAGGCTTCCGGTATAAAGCTGGAGATAGGTTATTTCCGGGCCGACATATTTGAGCATCATCTCCTGGTTGCCCTGGAAACTGCCGGTGGCGATGATAACCGCTGCGGCCTTGAAGTCGGCTTCGCCCTGGTCATTGCGGACGCGGGCCCCGGTGACTGTTGCACCATCGGTAATAAGTTTCAAGGCTTTGGTCTTGAAGAAGACCTTGACGCCCTTGCCCTCGCAGACCTGGTAGAAGAAGGGGCAAATGGCGGATCCCCGCCCCTTGGCGCGTTCTCCCTCGAAGGGCATCTTGAGGTCATCCCTGAGCCATCGGCAGTCCTTGTCCACCCTTTCCAGGTAGGTGCGAAGCAAGCCCGGGTCGACACGTCCCCAGCCCAGTTCCTGGTGCCGTTTGAGCAATTCTTCGATGGGCGCCTCCAGGGAGAACCGGTTCAGTCCGCCACCCCCTGCCCTGGAGGTATCGTTGGCGGCGCCCCCGGACTCATACACCTCTTCCCGTTTCTTGGGGGTCATAGGGGGCAATTTGTCGACCACCGTCACGGCGGCGCCGCGGCTGGCCGCCTCGACAGCCGCCGCCAGCCCGGCCAGGCCGGCGCCGAGGATAAGGACGTCCTGTTTTTGTTGTGTTAACG
>CAZFEA010000235.1:0-5845 GCA_964518085.1 uncultured Dehalococcoidia bacterium | reverse complement strand
TCTTAGTTCGGGACTGAAAGGAGTATGCCGTGAAGATGGAAGCGCCTACCAGGGTCATTGAGACCGATGTCCTGGTTATCGGCGGCGGCATTGCCGGGGCGCTGGCGGCCCTCGCCGCCAGGGAGTCGCCGGTCGCGGTTACCCTGGTGGACAAGGGCACCTTCGGCCGCAGCGGCTGCGCCGCCGTGGCCTCGGGCGTGTGGCACTGCTACCTGCCCGGGGATGATTTCGACCTGTGGTACAAAGAACGCATCGAGGCCGAAGTCCCTCTGGTAGACCAGGAACTGCTCAAGAGACATATCCGCGAAACCGCGGTCATCGTCGACCGGCTGGACAGGTGGGGCGTGAAGTGGGTGAAGGACAGGGACGGCAAGTTCAAGCGCACCAAAGCCACTGGCGACTCGGTGCCGCGCAACGCCATGCTGGCCGAGGGCGGGCCTCAAATGATGGCCGCCCTGCGCGACGAAGCCTCGCGGCGCGGCGTACGCACCTACAGCAAGATAATGATGACCGACCTGCTGACCTCGGACGGCCGGCACCCCACCCGCGGTCGTGTCACCGGCGCCATGGGCTTTCACCTGCCAACCGGGGAGGTCTATGTCTTCAAGGCCGGGGCTACCATCCTCGCCGCCGGCGGCATCAAGGCGCTGCCCTATGCCCGGACCGGGCGCGATGACCCCCGGGGCGGCTCGATCATGCCCAACAACCTGACCGGCGATAGCTTCGCCATGGCTTACCGCGCCGGGGCCGAGATGGTCGACATGGAGAAGGTGCTGGCGTGCAATGGCGTCAACATGCGCGATTTCGCCTGCGCCCCGTCGATGAACCTGCTCTTCGGGCTCGGCGCCAGGTTCACCAACCGCTCCGGCGAACGCTTCATGGAAAAATACGACGCGGTGCGCAAGGAATCGGCCCACCGCTGGGTCACCGGCATCGCCGTGGCCAACGAGATGCGCCAGGGCCGCGGCCCGGTTACCCTGGACTGCACCCACTTCACGCCGGAAGACATCAAGCTATGCAAAGCGGTCATCCCGCTGATCATGGAGAACTTCGAAAAAGCCGGGTGCGACATCACCCGGGACCGGATCGTTTACGAGGCGGACTACGGGGGCGGCGTCTCCGGGAACTGCGGCGCCCGTACCGGCGATAATTATGAGACCACCTGTCCCGGGCTGTTCGCCGCCGGGGCCGCCACCACCAACATCCTATCCGCCCTGCCCGGGTGCTCCATCACCGGCTGGTATGCCGGGCGCAATGCCGCCGGGTACGCCGCAGGGCCGGCCCGCAGCGAAACCACCGGCCATACGCTGGAGCAGGTGGACAAGCTCAAGTGGGACATCCTGGCGCCCCTCCACCCAGAGCACGGCATTAGTTTCGACGCCGTCCAGGAAGAAGTGAGAAGGATTCAAAAAGAAGATATCGGCATTCTGCACAGCGAGGAAGGCTTGAAGAATGCCGCCCAGGCCCTGGCCAACCTGGCCGGCCGGCTGCCTGGCCTTTGCGCTGCGGACACCCACGACCTGAGCCGGGCGACCGGCATCAAGAACGTGGTGCAGACGCTGCAGATGAGCGTGGCCTGCGCCCTGCGCCGCACCGAGAGCCGCGAGGGATTTGTCCGCGTTGATTATCCACAAACGGACAACGTCAACTGGCTCAAAACAATCGTGGTCAAAAGAGAAGGGCCGCAGGACACCCGGCTCTGGGAGGAGCCGGTCGATATCCCCGACCTGCCCGTGAAGCGGGAGAAGAAGACCCACATCGCCTTCGCCAATCCGTAGCCGCGGGGATGGTGGCGTGGCCCGCTCTCAAATTGACCAGGATGGAATACCCACTTGCCGGCATGAGTTTTGCCCAAACCCGTAGCCGCGGGCCGGCGGCCCGCTCTCAAGTTATCCAAAATCGAATGATCGACTGGCAAACATGAGTTTTTCGCAAATTCACCTGGTTGAAGGATTGGTTCGTATCATCGGCAATGCAAGAGCGGGCCATCGGCCCGCGGGTACGCTCGGTTCGTATCATCGGCAATGCAAGAGCGGGCCATCGGCCCGCGGGTACGGCTAGCTAAGGAGAAGCTGACATGGCCACTACCGGAAGACCGCACCGCATCGGCATTACCAGGATCGACGAGCTGTTGTGCACCGGCTGCAAGCTCTGCGTCGACTCCTGCATGATGGACGTCATCTACTTCAATGATGACAAAGAAAAGGCAGTGACCAGGTATCCCGACGACTGCCAGGCCTGCTTCCTGTGCGTCCAGGACTGCCCGGTAGACGCCATCACCATCGCCGCCACACCATAGGCACAAGCGCTTCAAAAACCAGGGCTACACAGGCAGGGCCGCCTGTGATACCGGACAGGTTCAAATGTAATAGCTGAGGTCGGACTGCCGCGCCAGCTCAAGAAAAGCAGCCAGGCCCATGACCTTGTCCACCTCGGCGATGAGCTGGTCCCTCGAGATGTTCAGGTTGGCCATGGCCGCCGGACAGGCATAGATTTTCAGCCCGAAGGACCTGGCCTCTTTCAAAGCCCGGGAAAGAGGGATGACGCTCTTTTTCTCCAGCCCGCGGTCCAGCTCGCTTCTTACCGCCACCGAAGTCTCCGGCCCCAGGACATCAGTCTTGCCCTCGACCAGGCGCTTCAAGGCACCATAGGTAAACAGGGCATGACACTCCATTCCCGAGGCCAGGGCGATGGTGGCAATCGAAAGGGCGTAAGCCACCCTGTCCCAGGCGGGATCATGGACGATCATCGTGACCCGGTTGAAGGCCATCAGGCTATTTCTTGCGTATCTTTTCCGCCCAGTCCAGCAGGGTAACCGCAGCCTTCCGGGAGAGGGTCATGGCTTCACCCAGCCTGGACAGCTCGGCGGGGGACAACCGCTCCCCAAGGATGGCCAGGCCGTCGCAGTTGCTGACATGCACCAGCAGCGCCCGGGCGGCCGAAGCCGCGGCCTTGCCCTGGTCAGGGGTCAGGGTATCGGAGGCCAGAAGGGTAACCAGGGTCCTGGCGGCCCCGATGGCCCCGTCATGCTCGCCGACCAACTGGTCGACATATTCACCCAGGAAGACCTTCAGGGCGGGATACAGGTTCTCCTCTTCGAAGCGGAAATGCGGCCCGGTCAGCCTGTTGATGCGGTCCAGCAGCGCCCTGGCCGCAAGGACATCCCCTTTTTCCAGCCGTTCGGCAATCTCCAGGAGGCTGTCCCTGACCTGTCGATGGTCCTGGCGGAATTCCTCAAGCACGTTGATTGGACTGGTTTTGGTTACCATAGATACATCTCCTTGAAGTATTCCCCGGAAAACGACCGGTACCACAGGCGGCCCTGCCTGTGAGACATCGTTTTCATCCGGGGTTGTGAGCGCAGCTCATCTCAGCGACCCGTAGCGGCACGCTGCGCGTGCCCTCCGACAGGCTGGAAAGCCTGTCGTACCGCCGATGGCGAGATTGATTCGTCACCCTTCGCCGGCGAAGGGACCCACCGCAATGACGATACCGGTGACCTTACCATGTTACGGCAACACCGCCGGGGCGTATACGACAAAAGTCGCATTTTCGACCGCGGTTGTCTTATTCGGGGTCAGGGATTCGGGGTCAGGGACGACCCCGAATACCGTTCTTCTTTCCTTTTCCCTTTCCCCTTTTCCCTTTTGCCTTTCCCCTTTTCCCTTTCGCCTTTTCCCTTTCCCCTTTTCCCTTTTCCCTTTTCCCTTTTGCCTTTCCCCTTTTCCCTTTTCCCTCTTCCGCGCGGTCTCCCCGCCCGGGGACGCATTTGCTATTTCCCGTGGCGGTGGCTTAATATTAGGCCCGTGCCGCGGGCCGCTGGCCCGCGGCTACCTATCACCTTAAATGAAAGTCAAACAAGCCTTTTTCCGTACGGTCCACGGCCGCCACCGCCACTGGTGGATCTTCTCGGTCACCGCCGTCGCCGGTTTCATGACCGGCTACGACCTCGGTGCGGTGAACATCGCCCTCCCCCGGATAATGGCCTCCTTCGACACCAGCCTGACCATAGCCGCCTGGGTGCTGCTGGCCTATCTGCTTACCACCACCATACTGCTGCTGCCGGCGGGACGCCTGGGGGACATCATCGGCCGGAAGAAGGTGTACAACCTGGGTTTCCTCGTTTTCGCCGTTTCGGCGGCCCTGTGCGGCCTGGCCCGCGACCCGGTGCAACTGGTGCTGTTTCGCGTCCTCCAGGGGGTGGGGGCCTCCATGATCCAGACCACCGGCTTCGCCATCACCGCGGCCGCCTTCCCCGACAAAGAGCGCGGCAAGGGCCTGGGGCTGGGCATGATGACCGCGGCCATCGGCGCCACTTCCGGTCCGTCTATCGGGGGCTTCATCGTCAACGCCGTGGACTGGCGGGGCATCTTCTTCTTCAGCGTGCCGGTGGCGCTCCTGGGCACCGTCATGGGCTATCTCATACTGGACGAAAAGCTGATTTCCACGCCTTCCAGCTCCCGGCGCTTCGATTTCGTGGGGGCGTGTCTCGGGGGAGCGGCCATCGGCGCCCTTCTCATCGGCATGAGCCTGGGACAGGAAGGCGGCTGGTCGTCCTGGCAGACCCGCTCCTTCCTGGGCGCGGCGGCCGTGGCCATGGTAGCTTTCGTATGGTTCGAGTCCCGCCAGGCCCACCCCCTGGTGGACCTCGGGCTTTTCAAAAACCGGACCTTCGCCTTCAACAACAGCGCCCGCTTTGTCTTCTTCCTGGCCCTGTCCAACCATATCCTGCTCACCCCTTTCCTGCTGCAAACGGTCATGGGCTACTCACCCTCCCGGGCAGGGCTGGCCATCGCGCCCATGAACCTGCTCCTGGCTTTCATTTCACCCTTCGTCGGCTGGCTCACCAACAAGATAAGCAGCAGGACGCTGTCCGCCGCCGGGATGGTGATCATCGGCATGGCCTTTGTCCTTCTCAGCCGCCTGGACGCTTCCTCCACCACCACGGACGTTGTCCTGCGCCTCCTCCTCCTGGGACTGGGCTACGGCGTTTTCCAGACGCCCAACAATACCTCGGTGATGGACTCGGTGCCCAAAGAGAAATACGGCATGACCTCCGGGATACTGTCGCTGGTGAGGCAAACGGGGCAGTCGCTGGGCGTGGCCCTCGCCAGCACCATCGTCCTGGCGACGGTCTATCCCGTGATAGGCAGGGTGTCGCTTTACAGCCTGAAAAGGGACGGCGCGGCGCTGGTCCAGGACGGCGCCACCGGCGTGTTCGCCGCCGGCATCAGCACTGCCTACCTGGTGGCGGCGGGGTTCTGCGCCCTGGCGGTAGTTTTCTGCCTTGCCCGGGCCAGCACCGCCCGCGACCGCGGCGCCAGGCTGTAGCCAACCCGTAGCCGCGGGCCGTTGGCCCGCTCTTGCATTGCCAGTGATTGAATATACATGCGGATTTTCAGCGGGTTGTACAAAGAATATGTTTGAGGCAATCGATTCCATCACTGGCAATTTGAGAGCGGGCCAACGGCCCGCGGCTACGGGAGCCAGATGTTTGATATGTTGCGCCAGCGGCCGAAGGGCGGTACAATCGGCTGGTCAAAAAGGACCTGGTAGCGGCCGTGTGGCCGGAGCAAAAGGGTGCTTCACCCCGTAGGAAGATTCCATGGCCCCTGAAGGCGGGAAATGAGTAAGCTGGAGGACCTCAGACCCAGCGCCGCGGGGCGCGGCCTCCTGCCCGACTGCCTGGTCACGGTGGTAAATGTGCAATGGTTCGGGTCAGAAGCCCTGGAGCTTACCTATAAGTCCCCCGCCGGCAAGGTGGCCAACGAACTCCTCTACCGCCACGACGAGCCTCGCATAGAAGTAGCGGAACACGGGCGACCATGGAGCTTCGACGGCGACG
>CAZFEA010000234.1:0-5846 GCA_964518085.1 uncultured Dehalococcoidia bacterium | reverse complement strand
TCTACGGCCACGTTGCCGCCGCCGATGACCAGGACCCTGTCGCCCGGCGCCCTGGCAAGGCCGCCGGCGTCCCGTGCCAGGAACTCCAGTCCGGGCGTGGTCAGGTCCTCATTTTCGAGACCTATGGAACGCGGCTTCCAGGCGCCGGTAGCCAGGAAGACGGCATCGAAATCCTTCCTCAGGGTATCCAGTGTTATATCCTTGCCCAGCTCGGTGTTGAGCTTAAACTCGATGCCGGCCATCATGGAAATTTCGATTGTCTTCTTGACCACCTCTTTGGGAAGGCGGTATGCCGGAATGGCATAGCTGAGAAAACCGCCGGGCTCGGGCATCTTGTCGAACACGGTAACGGCGTGCCCGGCCATCCGCAGGTAGCAGGCCGCGGAGAGACCGGCTGGCCCGGCGCCGGCAACAGCCACCTTCTTGCCCGACGCGGCCTGGGGCGGCCTAATCAGTTCAGAGGCATGCTCCAGGATATAATCGCCCAGGTAACGTTCGACGCCGCGGATGGAGACCGGCTGGTCGAAACTTCCCCGGTTGCAGTCCTGCTCGCACCAGTGAGGGCAGACCCTGCCGGTGATGGCCGGAAGCGGGTTGTTCATGATCAAGGTGAACGCCGCTTCATTGACCCTGCCCCGGCGGACAAGGTCGAGATAGGGACCCATCTCGATGGAGCCCGGGCATGCCTGGGTACAGGGCGGGGGAAGGGTGCGGCAGCCGCCGAAAATGGAATGGTACTGATTTTCGCCGTTGAGGGCGTAACATATTTTTCCCCCCTTGAGGTAGCAGTTGATGCGGCCGCCGATGGAGTGGGGATAACGGTAATACCAGCAGCGGACATCCTGGCACAGGTTGCCGCCAATGGTGGCCATGTTGCGCACCTGGGGGGAGGCGACGGCATGGGCGGCCTCGGCCAGCATCGGGAACCGGGTCTTGACCTCGGGCGATGCGGCGACATCCGCCAGCCTGGCTAGGGCGCCTATTTTCAGTGTGCGGCCATCCTGCCTGATGTGGTCCAGGCCGGCGATGGACTTGAGATTGATTATGACTTCCGGGTAGTCCGGGGTTATCTTATCCTTGAGCGCGCCCAGGAGATCGGTGCCCCCGGCGATAGCCCTGGCCCTGCCGTTGTGGCTTTTGAGCAGGCCGGCAGCCTGCCTGGGAGAGTTGGCGTTGATGTGTCGGAATGTCTTCATACCGAGCTTCTTTCTTTAGACAGGCCGGCCACCTGTCTAATAACCCTCGAAAATCGTTCGGAAAACCCTTGGGGATTATCTCATATCAGGCAGGACCATGGCAACCACCTCCCCGGCGCGGAGACCGCGCTGCTACCGCCGCACCCCGGGCGGGCGAGCCGCCCCCGCCGCACCTCCGCCCGCCGTGGCTCGCCCCTACACGAGGGTGGGTTTTGCCCGTTCAACGATGAGCCTGGCCGCGGTATCGATCTCTTCCGGAGTGCTCCAGCGGCCAAGCGTCAACCGCAGCGCTCCAAGGGCCAGGTCGCGGCTGAGTCCCATTTCCAGGAGAACGCCGGATGGCTCGGTAGAGCCGGCATGGCACGCGGCCCCGGTGGACGCGGCGATCTCAGGAATCCGGCTCAGCAAAACCTCGCCAGTGATGCCCCGGATGCTGATGTTAAGGGTGTTGGGCAACCTTCTTTCGGGGTGACCGTTTAGTTGGACACGGTCTTTTCCCAGGCCGCCGGCAATGCCCTCATACAGCCTGTCCCGCAAGCCGCTTACCCGTGGCTGATAGTCGGAAAGGGTGTTCCCGGCAAGCTCGCAGGCTTTGCCCAGTGCGACTATGTGGGGCACATTTTCGGTGCCCGCCCTCCGGCCTTTTTCCTGGCCGGCGCCATGGACCAGGGGGTCTATCCCGGTGCCCTTTCGTATGAACAAAGCCCCGATGCCTTTGGGAGCGTACAACTTATGCCCGGCGATGGTGAGCAGGTCCACATTCAGCCGGTCAACATCTACCGGGATCTTGCCGCAGGACTGGGCGGCGTCGGTGTGAAAGAGAATCCCCCGCTCCCCCGCGATCCGGCCGATTTCCCGGACAGGCTCGATGGCGCCCACCTCGTTATTGGCATGCATTATGGTGATCAGGATGGTCTCACCGCTGATGGCCCGGCGGACGTCCTCCGGATCGACCAGCCCATGGTTATCTACCGGGAGATAGCTGACCTTAAAGCCGAGTCTTTTCTCCAGGTAACGGCAGGTATTGATCACCGCCGGGTGCTCTATCCGCATGGTGATGATATGTTTTCCCTTGTCTGCGTTTGCCAGCGCCACGCCGGTTATCGCCTGGTTGTCGCCCTCGCTGCCGCCGCTGGTGAAAACGACTTCCTCGGGTGCGGCGCCGATCAGCGAAGCCACCTGCCGGCGGGCCCGTTCCACGGCTTCCCTGGCCGGGCGGCCGTAGGCATGGGTTGCCGACGGGTTGCCGAAATGCTCGCCCAGATAGGGCAGCATTGCCTCCCGGACCGCCGGGTCTACGGGCGTGGTAGCATTGTAGTCAAGATAGACGGGGCTAGTCATGCGACTCAAAATCTTTCATGCCCAGGAAAGGGCCGTGCCAGGTATGATACCACACAGCCCCGGTGTAGCCGTTGACGCTGAGCATGCCTTCGATCTGCCCGTTTTTCAGGGTGTGCAGCGTATATAACCGTAGAAAGTGTCGGCCCCGGCCGCGGTCACCCCCGGCGCCCGAACTTCACCCTCACCCTGACCCTCTCCCGTCGAGGGAGAGGGGATCCCGCCGCCTCCCATCATGCCGCCTCCGCCTCCCATCATGCCGCCGCCCGACCCATACGGGTACGACGGTGCAACGGGCGCCGGCCCGGCGAAGGGAAATGGGACACATGCCGTCAAAACCAGCAAAGTAATTACTGCTAACGCGACGCCACGCATTAATGATCCGCTCATTTGTGACCTCCGGGATGTTCGATAGTTGACCTGGATCCGGTGTTACACCAGCGCTTCCAGTTGCTCCCGTTCGATTGCTCTGCGTTCCTTGAGAAAGCGCGCTGATGGCGGCTCCATGTAGACGCGAGGCGCCGGATAGGCGTAGAAGCTGCCTGAGCCGTAGGCCGCCATGCCCTCACCGGTCTCCAGGTAGCAGGACCCCTTGCCATCGAACTTGCTGGCGTCGCCCTCTCCAATGATCTGGCAGGCGATGTTCCTTGCGACGACCCGCGCTTCCTCGTCAGCGATTACCCATGCCTTGGGCAGGAAGAAGCCGGTGGGGTTAGGCTGCCGGATGGAGGTGATATCGCCTATGGCGAAGACCCCGGCATGGGTCGTTTCCAGTGTCTGAAGTTCAACAGGGACCCATCCGGTTTCGTCGGTGAGCCCGGCTTCGCGCACCACGCGTGGAGCAGAATGGGGAGGCACGCCGATCAAAAGGTCAAAAGAGGCCTCTCCGGCTTCAAAGATGACTTTGCCCGGTTCTATTCTGCGGGTCTTATGTTGGGGATGAAACTCGATGCCTCGCTCCTTAAACATGCCCATGATCGCTTCGCCCATCATGGCGCCGGTGGCGGGAAGGGGCCTCGGTTCCGGGGTGTAAAGGGCGATCTCCGCCTGCTGTCGACACTGGCTATTCCGGAGCATGAAGTCTATCAGGAAGGCCGCTTCATAGGGCGCACCGGGACAGGAAAACGGGGTGGCGCAGCACAGAATAACAATCCGTCCGCGCTCAAACTTTCTCAGGGCACGGCGCAAATCCACCGCCCCGGTGGCATCGTATAGATTGAAAGCCGATCCGTCAAAACCGGGCACCGCCTCCGGATGTTTGTCGGCGCCCAGGGCGATAATCAGGTAATCGGCCTTCAGGGCGCCGGAAGACGTGTCTGCCGCTTTTTCCGCGGGATCGATCCTGTTAACCTCGGCATGCAGCCAATCGATGTCCTTGCCAGCCAGCCCGGAGAGTTCGCGCTGCCCCTCACGGGCATCGTTCATTTCTCCGGTGAGCAACTGCATGTTAAAAGCGTTGAGGTAGAACGTGGTCTTTCTTTCAACAACGGTGATCCGGTGCTGGGGCGGCAGGAGCCGGCGCAGTTGCTGCGCGGCCGCCAGCCCGCCAAAGCCGCCGCCGAGTATAAGGACCTTTTTGGCCGTCATAGTTGTGTCTCCTTTTTGCAGGTGATTAGTACAGAAGCATTGACTAACGCAACGTAGGGGCTTGATTCATCAAGCCCTGCTTGGATTTGACAGGTCAACCCCCGCGGGATGGGTTCACCATCATCTTATGCGTTTGTATTAGTCGTTGTTCCACAGGCAGGGCCGCCTGTGATACCGGTTGTTCCACAGGCAGGGCCGCCTGTGGTACCGGTTGCTCTTCTCAGACCAGGTCTTTTCTTCTCTCTTCGTATTCCTGTTTGGTTATCTCGCCCCGGGCGTAGCGCCTCTTGAGTATTTCCAGGGCCGACCCGGTTTGATTGGAACCGCCGCCGTCGCGCGGCGAGGCAGCCCCCTGGACCAGCGCGATAACGCCCCAGATGACCAGTCCCCAGAAAAGAATCATAAATATGGGTCCTCCGGCAAAGCCGCCCATCATCCCCGGACCCATCATTCCGTATCCGTTGCCCTGCCGCCCGTAGCCCGGTCCGAAGATGAGAGGGAAGATGATGAGTATCACTAATATTATCCCGCCGATGATCAGGGCGGTCTTAATGTTCTTGTTCATACGGTACTCCTTTGATGTATGCAGTTTGGCACGAGGCCAATAAATGATGGTGTGTCCACTTAATAGGGGCTTGATTTATCAAGCCATGGTTGGGTTTGATAAATCAAACCCCTACGGGGCCTCTAGCCGAAGGTGACTACCTTATCCGAGTCAGCAATCAATTGCACCAGTTGCGACATGGTAGACACCGGACACACACCGGCCTCCTGGTGTCTCAGTTTCAGACACGTCCCGCAGGCAAAGAGATCGCCCTTGCCCTTGAGGAAATTGTTCAGCGCCCCGGCCACATCAAAGTTTTCGTCCCGGATTTTCTCCATCTCGACGCCGCTGCCGAGAAGGAATATGCTGGCCTTGTGCCCGGCGTCAATCGCGGTAGTTCCCAGGCGCAAGCCATTCCAGGCTGTTTCGGCATCGTTGGTATTGATGATGATTACCAGGTTCATTTTCTTGTGCTTGCTCCGTTTCGCGAACTAATACGAACGCATGAATTGACGCCCCGCGTAGGGGCGAACCTGTGTGTTCGCCCAAAGGGCAGGCGCAAGACCTGCCCTACCGTGGCGTCGACCCTACCCAGTACCGACGCCGATCAGCGCGGCATCCTGCTTGATCTGTTCGAACAGCATTTCGCGCATCATGTCAAAGCACCGTATCAGCTTTGGGTTGGCGATGCGATAGTGGACCATGTTGCCATCCTTCCGCGCCAGAAGGAGGCGGCGCTCCTTCATCATGGACAGGTGTTGCGACAGGTTTCCCACGGTCAGCCCCACTTTCTGGGCCAGTTCGGTGACCGTCATTTCTCCGTCTCTTAGGACGTCTATCACCTCCAGCCGCTTGGGGTGTGAAAAGACCTGGCACATTTCCGCGTGATATTGGTAAATCTGGTCTTCCATCTAAATCTCCAACAGGAAAGTATAGTATATTAGATGTTTCGATGTCGCTATAATACTATAAGTCTTAAACGCCGTCAATGGAGGGCGCGGGCTCTTGATATAATCCAAACGCCGGGTTAACATCTCGATAGAACGGTGACGTAAGGCGGTACGACAGGCTTTCTGGCCTGGTCGCTGCGGGCTGGAAAGCCCGCAGTACCGTCACTGCGCGCACAATGACTTTCGATGACATTCCAGGAGACTTCTATGGTATACAAAGGGTATCCACAG
>CAZFEA010000233.1:4348-5849 GCA_964518085.1 uncultured Dehalococcoidia bacterium | reverse complement strand
TCTTAAATCCCCCTTAGTCCCCCTTTTTCAAAGGGGGAGACGGCGACATTTTCTGGGCAAGCCTCACAGGCACGGAGGCCTGTGCCACCCGGTCATTTCAAGGAGGACACCTTCGTTTGACCACAGCGCTAAAGCTCGAAGGCATGTGCCGGACCACGGCTATGGGTATCATGCCGCATTCGGATATCGACAGGGCGCTGCAACTGGCGCTCTCGCTGGACATACCGTTCTGGCCGCAGCTTCCCCGGGTCAGTTTCTATGAAGACATGTATGCCCAGGCGTCCCAGTTCTTCCCCGGCGTCAGGTTGGACATTGCCGGCGAAAAAGTGCTTTTCAGCCGGCGTGACTTTGAGGACGGCATCGCCCAGTATGAGACCTTGCTGCATGACCCGGTGAGTCTGGGCCTGACGCGGGAATACTCCAGAGTCTATCACCGGTTCCTGGAAAAAGACCTTTCGAGCGCTTATGCCATACGGGGCCAGATGACCGGTCCGGTGAGTTTTGGCTTTCGGGTGATCGACGAAAACGACAGGCCGGTCATCTATGACGAGTCGGTAAAGACGATCCTCTTCGACTTCATCCAGAGAAAGGTCAATATCCAGTGCCAGCAACTGCGGCAAAAGAATCCCAGGGCCTTTGTCTGGCTGGACGAGCCGGGCCTGGGTTGGGTGTTTTCCGGATTTACCGGCTATGCCGACGTCCAGGCGAGGGAAGACTACCGGAGTTTCATGGATGGCATCGAGGGCCTGAAAGCGCTCCACCTCTGCGCCGCGGTCAACCTTCCATATCTATTAAGCCTGGGGATAGAGGTCCTTTCATTCGATGCCTACCAGATTGAAGTTATGCCCATGGGATACACCGCCGCGGTTGGCGACTACTTGAGACAGGGAAACATCATCGCTTGGGGGATTATCCCCACCGATTCGGACAGCCTGGGCCGGGAAACGCCGGAAACCCTGGCCGGCCGGCTGGCCGGATACTGGGACAAGGTGACGGCAGGAACAGGCATAGAAGGCAAGCAGATAGCCGAACAGGCCCTGATCGCACCCGCCCGCTGCTGCCTTAAGAATGTGGGGAAGACGGGTTCAGCCGAGGATGACCTGGGGTCATGCAAGTTCGCCCCGGCCATCGGCAGCGTGGAAGAAACCCTGGTGGAAAAGGCCTTCGGCTATTTGCCGGAGATTTCGGAGATACTCAGACGGAGGTATGGCCTCTGAGACAGAAGACAGAAGACAGAAGACGGAAGACAGTACACTGTAGCCCCACGTCCCGCTACTGACTTCTGACTTCTATCTTCTGACCACCCCGGCACGCGCAGCGTGCTGCTACGCCACCCCCGGCACGCGCAGCGTGCTGCTACGCCACCCCCGGCACGGCACGCCGTGCCGCTACTGGCTACTGGCTACTGACTACTGCCTACTGTCTTCTGACTTCTATCTTCTGACTTCTGACTTCTGACTTCTGTCTTCTGTCCTCTAGCACTTAGTGTACCCGCACCCGG
>CAZFEA010000233.1:3070-4338 GCA_964518085.1 uncultured Dehalococcoidia bacterium | reverse complement strand
AAAAAAAAGCGAAGACAGTACACATGCGCCCCCCTCCCCCCAACGGCTCTTTGACTTTCCCTTTTGTCCCCCCCCGGGGGGGGGGGGGGGGGGCCCCCCCCCCCCCCCCCCCCCCCGGCACGGCACGCCGTGCCGCTACTGGCTACTGACTACTGTCTTCTGACTTCTGACTTCTGTCTTCTGTCCTCTAGCACTTCGTGTACCCGCACCCGGGACACTTGTGGCAGCCCTCTTCGTAAACCAGCAGCGTGCCGCAATCGGGACACTGGCCGGCAATGTTGCGCGGCAGGTCGTATTTCTCCGGTCCTGAATGAGACTGGCCGGGTTCGGTCTGGCAATGTTTTTCCAGCGCGCTGCCGATGGCATCGGCGCAGGAAAGCACCGCATGGCCTTCTTCCCAGGCGATGGACGGGCAGCGGATGCCTCTGAGGTTCTTGACAATGGACATCGGTTCGATGCCAGCCCTCAGCGCCGTGGAAATGAGGCGGGCTGTGGCCTCCAGTTGCGCCGAGGCGCAGCCTCCCGCTTTGCCCAGCGAGGCGAGGCGCTCGGAAACGCCATGTTGGTCGAAGTTGCCGGTGACATACATATTGCCGCAGCCGGTGGTGATTTTCTCGGTGGCCCCCCGGGTAGTCTTGGGACGCTTGCGCGGCACCAGCAGTCCGCCGGCCGCCTTGGACGCTTCGCTCTTGGCGGCGCTGCCGCCGGTAGTAAGTACCTGCTTGTCCCGGCAGCCATCGCGATAAATGGTTATGCCCTTGAGACCTTCTTCCCAGGCCATGAGGTACACCCGCGCCACATCTTCGGCGGTTGCCTCGTGCGGGAAGTTGACCGTCTTGGACACGGCGTTATCGGTATGTCTCTGGAAGGCCGCCTGCATCTTGACATGCCACTCAGGCGAAATGTCATGCGCGGTGACGAAGACCCGTTTGGCCCAGTCAGGCGCTCCATCCATGTCCTTGAGATGCTTGCCCTCGCCCAGTTGCTTCACCAGGTCCTGGGAGTAGAAACCTTCTTTCCGGGCAACTTCCTCGAAGTGCGGATTGACCTCTACCAGTTCATCGTTGTCCAGGATATGCCGGGTATAGCTCAGGGCAAACAAAGGCTCGATGCCGCTGGAACAGCCGGCAATGATGCTGAGGCTGCCGGTAGGGGCGATGGTGGTGCGGGTGGCGTTGCGTACCCGGGGGCCGCCGGCGGTGTCGTAGATGCTCCCCTGGTAGGCGGGGAAGACGCCACGCTCCCGGGCAAGGAACACCGAAGCAGCG
>CAZFEA010000233.1:0-3060 GCA_964518085.1 uncultured Dehalococcoidia bacterium | reverse complement strand
GTGGCATTTTCGTTGATAAACCGCATCACCTTCCCGGCCAGGTCCAGGGCTTCCTGGGAATCATAGGGTATGCCCAGCCTCATGAGCATGTCGGCAAAGCCCATGACGCCCAGCCCTATCTTGCGGGTAGACAGGGTTTTTTGCCTGATTTCCTCGAGGGGGAACTTGTTCATGTCAATGACGTTATCGAGGAAGCGTACCGCAGTATCAACCGTCCGGTTGAGCTTTTCCCAGTCCACCATCAAATGGCCGTTTTCGCCCTTCAGCATCTGGGAAAGATTGATGGACCCGAGATTGCAGGACTCGTAGGGCAACAGGGGCTGCTCGCCGCAGGGATTGGTGCTTTCGATAACACCCAGGTGCGGCGTAGGGTTGCTGTGGTTGATCCGATCTATAAATATTATGCCGGGGTCCCCCGTCTTCCACGCCAGGGCCACGATTTTGTCGAAGACCTCTTTGGCGTTGAGCTTTTCCATTTCCTTCTTGTTGCGCGGGTTAACCAGGCTGTAATCGTCACCGCGTTTTGCCGCCTGCATGAAGGCGGAGGTGACCGCTACTGAAAGGTTGAAGTTGCTCAGGGAGGTCATGTCCTCTTTGGCGGTGATGAAGCGTATTATGTCCGGATGGTCTATGCTGAGGATAGCCATGTTGGCGCCGCGGCGCATGCCGCCCTGTTTGATCACATCGGTGGCGGTATCGAAGGCTCGTATGAAAGAGACCGGTCCGCTGGCTACACCCCCGGTGGACCCCACCTTGTCTTTCTCCGGTCGCAGCCTGCTGAAAGAGAACCCGGTGCCGCCGCCGCTCTTGTGGATGAGCGCGGTATGCTTGACGGCATCGAAGATGGATTCCATTGAGTCTTCAACGGGCAGGACAAAACAGGCCGAAAGCTGGCCCAGCTCGCGGCCGGCGTTCATCAGGGTAGGGGAGTTGGGCAGGAAATCGAGACTGATCATGGCCTGGTAAAACTCGCCCTCCGTGCCCGAGATGTCGGCGTTGGGATCGTAGTATAACTCTGCCTGGGCGATGAATCTGGCCACCCGGTGGAAGAGGTCCTCCGGGGTCTCGATAGGTTTTCCTTCCTTATCCTTGACCAGATATCTTCGTTCCAGGACGGTGATGGCATTGGGCGTCAGCGCCGGCGCCGCCGCTGCCGGAACCGGCGGCGCCGCAGAGCGACCGGGAACACTGCCTTCCGGCTTATTGGTCTCCGAGAGCGCTTCTTTGATGAGGTGTTCTATCTCGACAAACGAGGGAGGGGGGGCTTCCTTTTTCTTCTTCGTCTGGACGCGGGGCACCAGGCTCTCCATGCCGGGAAGAGGCTGGCTCATTTTCAGTTGCTGTATTACCTGGTTGGCTATTTTTTCCAGGAGCGGCCTGTCGGACATTCCCATGGATGCCCCCGCGGCAAATACTATCTGGGCAACCTTGTTGGGGTCCACTTCGCCATTGTCTTTGTGCCGGTTGAAAGTAGTCATCTGTCCGCCTTATCTATAGAATATTGCTACGAAAATCTCGTCTCCCCCTTTTGCGAAAGGGGGAGGTAAAATGTCGCCGTCTCCCCTTTTGCGAAAGGGGGAGGTAGACTGGGCCTCCCCATTATTGAGTTCCGCCGCCGCGAACGGCTCTCTGGCTGCGTTTTCTTGCTGGATTTGGCGTGTCGGCAATCAGCGGCAGTTGATGCTTCAGCCTTCTGTTGACTGCCGTGCTTTTGATCAGGCTGTCAACTGCCTTCTTCAGACTATAGATGTCGTCGAACTGCTGGCAAACACTGGCGAAACGTATGTAGGCGATCTGGTCGAGCGGCTTCAAATGTTCCAGCACTTTTTCCCCGATCAGAATACTGGAAATCTCCGCCTTGCCCATGTGATACAGCTCGGATTCGATGTCATCTACCAGCTTGTCCAGGGTGGCGATGGACAGCGGCCGCTTTTCGCAGGCCTTCCGCAGGCCGGTCTCCAGCTTGGCGCGGCTGAATTCTTCGCGGCGCTCGTCCTTTTTGATGACCATCAAGGCGCGTGCTTCGACCCGTTCGAAGGTATTGAACCGGTTATGGCAATTCAGGCAGCGCCGGCGGCGGCGGATGGTCTCGTTCCAGGCGCGTGAGTCCACGACCATTGATTCCGGGTGGCCGCAATAGGGGCATTTCATTCCAGTCTGTCCTTCGAACACCACAAGGTCTGGCGTGGTGAGCATACCTTACCACAACATCTGGGGGCTTGTCAAGGTAGAAAAAGACAATTTTTGTCGGATTTTGCCAGGAAAATCCCCCTTAATCCCCCTTTTGCGAAAGGGGGAAAGGGGAAATTCCCTTAATCCCCCTTTTGCGAAAGGGGGAATTTTCCTGCCTGGGTTTGATAAATCAAGGGTTTGATGAATCAAACCCCTACGGGATCCGAAAGGGGGAGATTTGCTTACTTTAGCGGCAGTGTGAACCAGAAAGTGGACCCTTTGCCTTGATCCGACTCCACCCATATTTTTCCACCCTGCGTCTCCACCAGCCGCCGGCAGACCAGCAACCCCAGTCCCAATCCCGGCTTGGTGGTGGAGTTTTCTACCAGGCGCTCGAAGGGTTGAAACAGCTTATCCTGTTCAGCGGCGGGGATGCCCTTGCCATGGTCGCTGATGCCTATCAGGAGGTGGTCGCTATCCCGCTTGACGGAAACACGAATTTCGGTGTTGTCCGGCGAGTACTTGGCGGCGTTATCAAGGAGGTTAATGACTATCTGCTCCAGCCTTATCCGGTCGGCCTCCACCGGAGGCAAGGTTTCGGCAATTTCGAGTGACAGCCGGTGGTCCTGCAGATGGCTTCTTTCCTTTTCCACGACATCGCTGATAACCAGGGCGACATCAAGCCGGTTCCGATCGAGCGTCAGCCGGTTGGACTGGTAGCGGGATAGCTCAAGCAGGTTGTCCACCAGGTGGGCCATGGACTCGGCGCTGAATGAAGCGTCTTTGAGCAGCTCCTGGACTTGTTCGGGGGTTATCCCTCTGGTCATGGCCACCCTGACGTCTCCCAGGAAAACGGTGAGCGGCGTGCGCAGCTCGTGGGAAACCATG
>CAZFEA010000232.1:0-5860 GCA_964518085.1 uncultured Dehalococcoidia bacterium | reverse complement strand
GCCCCTACGGTTGTGATCGTGGTCCGGCGACATAATATCGGTCCTCGGCCCATTTGGCCGGGTTGTTAACAATGTAGTCCCTTATGGCGGTCAAATCCGGTTCATCACGCACGACATGCTCGTAGTAATTTCGCTGCCAGAGGGGTACGCTCCTTGTTTGCCGCATTTCGTTCAATTTCCGCGCCGAAAAGGTCTTGAACCCCCGGATAACCTCGGGAAGGGCTATTTGTTTTGGCCGCGCGGCGTCGGTCCTGGCCTCGTCTTTCTGCTCGTCCGACAACCAGACAATGCCGTGCAGGTGATTGGGCATCACGACCACAACATCCAGGGAGACACCGGGGTAGTGAGACGGCAGATCTCGCCAGCATTCATCTGCTATCACGCCATAGGCGTTCATCTTCATTTCATAATCTACAATCCGGCCGAATAAGGATTCTCGTTCATAGGTGCACAGCGTCACAAAGTAGGCTCCCGACTGAGAATAGTCATATTCTTTCAGACGCAGTGAACGTCTGATCGGGAATCCGGGCATATCTTCATTAGGAGCCATCCAAAATACCTCTCAAATTTGGCTATGGCGGGCAGGTTGCATGCGCCTGTCTACCAAGTTTGGCAGACAGGCGCATTAAACCTGCCCCTACGGGGTCTTATCTGCTGGTCTTCCAGCCATGCCAGATGGCGCGGGCGTCGTAGCCAAAGGATGCCGCCGGCGGGGCTACCTTTGCCGGGGCGGCGTCGGCCGGCTGGCCCTTGACCGACTTGATGAGGTCGAAAGCCCGCTCCAGGTTTTCCTCCGGTCCTTCGATGGCCAGGACAACGGCCCCCTCCGAACCGCCGACACCACCGGCGGCCACCTGGGTGGCGGTCACCCCCGCCAGCACTTCGATAGCCTGTATTTCGGTTATCACCCTGGCGTTGAACATGGGAAACAGGCCGCAGGGTAGTCCGGTGGCGTATTTGAAGCGGTAGATGCCGCATTTGGGCAAAGCCTCGGTGACGCAGGGCACCAGTTTCTCCAGGCCCACCGGGGCGATGAAGTGGGCGCCCCGGGCTACGACCACGGCCAGCGATTCACCCATGGTGCCGGCCATCTCGTGGGCTACCAGGACGGCGGCATTTCCTTCCCGGTCCAGGGCGCTGGCCCCTTTTATGAAGACATCGTCGGCGGTAAACGACTTCAGCGCCTCGGACGGCAGGACCCTGGCCGGTTTGCCGTCTCTCAAGACATAAGGCGGCAGCCGGTCCGGCGAGGCGTTTACGGTCAACTCTCCCCCGGCAATACATCCCGCGGTGTACTGCGCCTTAACGGGAATCTTGACCCCGGTGATCTCCTCGGCTACGTAGGCATCGGTTATTCCCCGGGAAATGATTACCGTACCGCCGCAGAGGGCCGTTTTGATCTCCGGCAGCGCGGCCACGGCCCGGGCGATGAGCCGCTTGCTTTCCGAAACGTTGAGCACCACCAGGGCGGACACCGACCCGGCCCCGGCCGCCCCGGCTTTGAATGCCTGGGTAGGGTAGAACATGGCTCCTCCTTCATAATCCCGAAAGATCAATAAACCACGCGATCTGTGGTATGCCCGTTGGATGTGCTATTATAACAAAGCCTTGGGCGAAGAAGTTAGGTTTATTGTCCTGTGGTGGTTGTTGAATGTGTTCATTGGCTGGCTGGCTTTCCCGGCCGTTTCCAGGATATGCCGTGTTTTGCCCGACAGGGGCTATTCGGTCAGCAGGGGCATCGGCATCGTAGTCGTTACCTACCTTGTCTGGCTTCTCCCTTCCTTCAAACTGCTGCCCTTTGGCTGGCCGCTAATTATTGCCTCGGTGACCGCACTGGCGTTGCTTTCCCTGGCAGCCGCGGCAACGGCCCGGAGTTTGACCAGGGAGGACCTCCCGCTAAGTCGCTTCCTGGCCGGCGAGATAGTTTTCGCCGCCGCTTTCGGCTTTTTCACCTGGATGCTGTGGAACCGGCCCGATATTTATGCCAGCCAGCTTGAGGACTTCGCCAATTTCGGTTTTCTGCAGGCAATCCACCGGAGCGATTTTTTCCCTCCCCAGGACCCCTGGTTTGCCGGCGACAGTCGCCCCTACTACTATGGCGGACACCTGATCGTTGCCTGGATGGGGCGCATCGCCGGCGTTCCGCCGGAAATCGCTTTTAACCTGGGCTCGGCCGGTTTCTTTGCCCTGGCGGCGTCGCTGGCTTTCGGACTGGGGTACAACCTGACAAAGAAAGTTATCTACGGCTTCCTCTGCGCCGTTTTTATCGCCTTCCTGGGCTACATTACCGGCTTGTTCCAGTTGCTCGCCTGGGTGTTCAATATCAACCTGTTCGGCTTTGCTCCGGGTGAGGCGCGGAGCCTGCCTGAATGGCTGGCGTCGTTCGATTGGGGACGGACGATCCGGATTATTCCCAATACGGTTACCTTCTATCCCTATTACATCATGGGCAACGCTGACGTTCACCCGATGGCTACCAGTATCCCGTTCCAGATATTGCTTCTCCAGTTCGGGTTGCTTGCCGTCAGGGCCGGTACGGCGGAATCACGCCTCGCGCAGCTTTCAAGATGGGCCGCCGCCGCCCTGTGCCTTGGATTTCTGATCTTCATCAACACCTGGGCCTATCCCGTTTTCTTTTTGTTCCTCCTGGCTGTATTTCTGGTTTTCCGGCTGCCACTCAGGTATTTTCTTCTCATAGCCGGCATATCTATATTAATGTTCCTGCCTTTCATCTTGTCCCGGGCGGCCACGGGCTTCCATGGAATCGGCATCGTCCCCGAACGGACGCCGCTGTATGCCTATCTGGGCATAACCGGGACATTCTGGGCCATCATCTTTTGCCTGGGATTCAGTTTCCGGCAGGGAAGGGGCAGACGGCTGCTTGCGGGGATGGTTTCTCTTCCGGTCGCCGGGGCTGCGGCGTGGGCACTGGATATGCCGGCCCTCCTGGTGCTGGTCCCGGCGGCCACCATGGTATTTTTGCTTCTCTTTATTGATGGTTTAGAGGCCGCCGATAGATTCGTGCTGGTCATGGTGGCTATGGGCGTGGCCCTGTCCCTGGCGGCTGAGGTGACATATGTCCGAGACAGCTATGGCCCTCCCTTTGAAAGATACAACACCATAATGAAACTATACCTGATGCAGTGGGTGTTTTTCGGTGGCGCTGCCGGTTATGCCCTTTATCGCTTGTGGCAACTTCTGAAGGGAAAAGCCAGGGCCATGGTCCTGTCCCTGGCCTGGACCCTGCTGGCAGCTTCCCTGGTGCATCCCATGGCCTCGACAGTGGCCTGGACGTCGGGCCAGTCCGGTTTGCTGGGACCGGGACGGGCCACCCTGGATGGACTATCATATTTGCGAACAGCGCATGAGGGCGACTACGAGGCGATACGCTGGTTGAACGACAATGTGAAGGGCGACGCAGTGATACTGGAAGCCCCATCGGAGACCAAGATCGGGGTTTACCATTCCCGGGTGGCCTCACTCACCGGTCTGCCGGGGGTACTGGGATGGGGGCCGTGGGAGGTGCAGTGGGGCAGGGAATGGGAGGAGGTAACCACGCGGGCTAAAGATGCGGCAGATATTTACAACTCGCCAACGGCCGGAGAAGCCGTTAGACTGATTGCGGGGTATGCCATTAATTATGTGTACATAGGGGAAGTGGAGAGGGAAGAATACTTGCCGTCCGGCCTTGGCAAGTTCGGCCGGGCGCCGGACTATTTCGAGAAAGTGTATGACCACAAGGGGGTGGAGATATACCGGGTACGCCGATCGATTCTTTCCTCTCCCCCGGCGGGAGAGGATTAAGGTGAGGGGGTAAAGTGAGCTTCACCCTCACCCTGACCCTCTCCCGTCAAGGGAGAGGGAAGACTGCACCCTCACCCCATTCGCTTCGCTCAGGGCAGGCTCTGACCCTCTCCCGTCAAGGGAGAGGGAACCTAATTCGAGCCGAAACGCTTGTTAATATCCCTGAGGAATTTTTCAATCTCTGGGGAAAAGGCCTGCTTTTCGCCGGGTGTCCCGGTCTCCGCATCGTAGTTTTCCTCCATTGCCTTGACCATGTCCCCGGCCTGGGCATTGCTGCCCACCGCCAGCTCGAGTTTTTGATACTGGTCTTCGGCCAGTTTCTTGATGTCCCTGGTTGCCACCGATAGACCGAAGATATCGTCCAGGAGCATGAGCATCCTGTGGACCCCCATGAAATCCTCTTCGATCTGGGCATAATTCGGCAGCCGCACCAGCATGGTCACCGTCTCAATGCCAAGGACTGCTGCCTGCTCCGCCAGCAGGGCCATGATGGTAGTAGGTCCCTGGTAATTACTGCGCCGCACCCCGCGGTGATTCAGATCCGCTTCACCACGGGCGTCGCTGGAGCCACCGGAGACGAGCAAAGGGCGGGTGTGGGGCACGGAGTCATACATCGATCCGATAAGGAAATGCCGCCTGACGCTCAGGCGCCGGAGCACCTCAAGCATCGATTCGACATAATATTCGCCGCGGGCATGGGGTTCGAGACCATGAACAAAAACGAAGTTGCCGCCGCCGGGCGATACTCCGTAGTTGACCAGCGTGTTTGGGATGGTGACCCGCCGCCGGCCCTCCACCAGGGTCATCACCGGGCGGTACCGGGTGAAATCATAGAACTCACCCGGTTGGGCCAGTTTGCATATTTGGAGGGCGCCGAATTTTGCTTCCAGCGCGCCCAGGACCAGCGAGCCGACTTTGCCGGCATCAATCCACGGAGAAAGCATGGCAAAGGCATCGGCGCCGGTCATCTCGGGCACCGGCTCCGTCATCTCAAAAGCTCCAATCCTCATGGAACCATTATATCATCCTGTCAACTCAAATCTTGAATAACTCCGCCGCCGTGGAACCCAGGATCTTGTCTCTGGCTCTTGTCGGGATATCCAGGTCTTTGACGGCGTCGACAGCGGTTTTCAAAGTCGGCCCATCATAGGTCACTGCCGGGTAGTCGCTGCCCATCAGGACATTGTCCTCCCCGTAGGCGGACACCGCGGTCTCCAGGGCCAGCTTGCCCCACCCCACCGGTGCGGTATCGAAGAATAGCTGAGACTTCATGGCGCCGCGATCGATCACCCCGGCCCGTTCGCCGAAACGTTCCAGAAGGGTAAAGAAACCCGAGCCGCCCAGGTGCCCGAAAATGAACTTGACGGTCGGGAACTCCTTCAGCACCCCTCCGGTGGCTATCCTGGCGGTCGCCAGCATATGGTCGATGGCGCGCGCCAGCAGCGGGGTGCCGATACCCTGCCAGGTGACCTGGCGCATGTAATCATTTTTGGCCATGGATGCGGCATGGACGACGATGGGAATTCCCAGTTCAGCCACCTTGCGGTAAAAAGGTCCGAACTCCCTTGAGTCCGGGTATTTGCCCCGGGTGTGGGTGTTGAAAGAGACCCCCCGGAGTTTAAGCTCTCTAATAGAGCGCTCCAGCTCCGCCGGCGCCTCCGGTCCCAGTGGATCGACATGGGCCAGTCCGATGACCCGGCGAGGGTGGGTCGACTGGACCTCGGCCATGGCGTCGTTGATTTCCGGTGCCACCCGGGCACTGGTCCAGTCCTGATAGCATCCCATGGACAGGGCCGCCATGTCGATCCCGGCCTGGTCAAGATGCCGGACCTGTTCATCCATCTGGTAGAAAAGCTTCTTGGGGTGGAACAACTCCCATGGCCCTTCCTTGACCACCCTGCCCCTGGCTTTCTTTTCCAGGCTTTGACCCGGAAGCAGGTATTTCTCCATGTGCTCGACATGTTCCCTGGGTATCCAGTGGTGATGGACATCGATGATCATTGGCAGCCCCTTTCTTTTGTTCAGACTGTAGAGGCTTAAACTTTACCACTAGCGG
>CAZFEA010000231.1:0-5861 GCA_964518085.1 uncultured Dehalococcoidia bacterium | reverse complement strand
CTCTGGAACAGGGCCAGGTCGGCGGGGGTGTCGCGCCGGAACTTCCTGGCCACCCTGGCGGCCGGCGGTGCGGCTACGGTGCTGGCTGCCTGCACCGTGGATGCAGGTACCCCGGTGCCTTCGAAACCGGAAACAACCGCGCTGGCGCCCTCGCGGCTGGTGCACAAGCTTACCCCGGACCGGTTTTTCGTCCCTGCGGGGAAGGGTAACTACGAGATGCGGTTCGAAGTCATGGCCGGCCGGCCTTTCGTCACACCTAATTCTTTGTTCTTCATTCGAAATCACAGCGAGACCCCTCTCATCGACCCGAAGACGTGGAGCCTGAGAGTGGAAGGCGACGGGGTAAGCCGTCCGATCGAGATCGGTTATGACGACCTTTTGAAGATGCCTTCCAGGACGGTCACTCGATTTGTCGAGTGCGCCGGCAACGGCCGTAAATTCTATGCCAGTTTGTTGGGCCGGCTGGCGGAGGGCGGGCAGTGGGGGCTGGGTGCTTACGGAGTTGCCGAGTGGACCGGCGTCCCTCTGGCAGAGCTGCTCGACCGCGCCGGCATGCGCTCCGGGGCGGTCGATGTCATGCCCACCGGTCTTGACGCCACGGCGATTGAAAGGCCGATGACCGCGGCCAAGGCCCAAGAAGAGGATACCATCATCGCCTATATGATGAACGGCGACCTGTTGCCGCCGGACCATGGCTTTCCGGCGCGGCTCATCACCCCCGGATGGGTGGGCATCAACAATATCAAGTGGGTCGGCAAGATCACCGTTTCCATGTCGCCGCTATATGTCGACAAGAACGTGAACAGCTACGTTCTTGTCGGCCCCGGCTATGAGCCGCAGGGTCCCTCGAGGGGCCCGCGGCTGACCACCCAGGTGATGAAAAGCGCGCTGTGTCTTCCGTTTCCCGCGGAGTTGCCCCGGGGTCGGAACACGGTTATGGGCTATGCATGGTCGCCCTTTGCAAAGATTGCCGGTGTCGAAGTCAGCATTGACGGAGGCGAGTCCTTCAGGCCGGCTACACTGGTGGGGCCGAACGTCGAGCGGGCCGGGACACGGTGGGAGTTTACTTTTGAGGCCAGGCCTGGTCCCCTGACCATTATGCCGATGGCCGCTGATGAAAAAGGCAATTCCCAGCCACCGGCGTCACTGCAGAAATGGAACCAGTTTGGCTATGCCTTCGGCGCCATGGCGCCGCATCCGGTGACCATCAGGGAGTGAGATAGCGGTAAGGGAGAACCAGGGGGAGTGGTCGTGTACCGCCCCGGCACGGGCGCCGTGCTGCTACGCCCCCCCCAGGGCGCCGGTGGGTTCGCATGCCCACCCCGCCGGTGCACCCTCCACCTGCTTGCTTAACCCACCCTACGGTAGCCCCCCCAGGGCGCTACGGTACTGACACCAGCCCCTGGCTCAGCGTCTCCGCCCGCTGGTCCGGGTTGTAATAGGAATAGACCTGCGAGGCCGTTCCTTCAGCGCGCACCGGATATAGCGCTTTGATGTCGAAGGTGAAGCCCATCTTTTCCCCGGGCATCATGTTGACGATGTAGAAGATGACCTTTCTCCCGGCGATGTCGTAGCGCTGTATCTTGCCTGCTTTCTTGACCGCTGCGTCAATGGTCTCGCCAAGCGGGGCGAATCCCGTGGGCACCGACACATCCAGCACCACCATTTCGGCCTGCAGCGGCGCCCTGGGGGTGAACTGGACATCCACCGAGACCTTCACCCGGTCGTTAACGGCAACCTCGGCGGTGTTGTAATCAACCTTGATCTGGAACTCTCCGGATTCCTCTCCCGGCGGCTGGGGCAGGTTGTATCTCTTCACGATCTGCAGCACGGCGTCGCCCTTGCCTTCGGCCTTGACGCCGACGTTTTTCCAAACAGGCATGTCGAAAAGCTGCAGCACTTCGGCGTTTTCCCGGTTGATGGTCAAAACCTTTTTGTCCTGGCCCAGGTCCAGCGTGATCTTCAGGTCGACGTCCGACCTTGCCTTGCGGGCATAGTCGGCCAGGGCCTGGAGGGAGACCACCGTGTCCTGGGTGCTGCCAAAGCCGCCAAAGGCGTTGCGTTTGGAGGTCAACCAGCGGGCGGCCCGGCCGGCGTTGAAGCGATCGCCATGCAGGTTCAACGCCAGGGTGGCATAAGCGGTGGCCTCGATAGCCGCGGTCTTCCGGGACCGCGGCGGCCGGATGGGTGGCATGATGCCGGGTCCGGGCGCCGGCGCGGCCACGTTCGCGGGCAGCGGCGCCATCTCCCGCTGTCCCCAGAACAGTCCATTATCGTCCTGGGAAGCCATGGCCATCAGTTTCTGGTAAGCCTTTTCCTTCTGGGGGCTGTTCGCCAGCTCCAGCGCATAGGCCGTTATGGCCATGGCATAAGGCGCCTCGATGGAGTCGATTTTTCCTTCGAGGTACCTGATCGCCCGCGCGGAGGCATCCCTTTCACCGGCTTCAGAAAGGGCGATAGCCACATATGCCGTCAGGGCCTCCTTGCCGGTGACCCCGCCCATCATTTCCTGGTGGGCGACGAAACCAACCGATTCGAAGGAGCCATCGGCTTTCTGATGCCTGAGGATCAATTGCCTGGCGCCGTCGATCACCGATGGGTCGATGTAAATCAGCTCTTTTGCCTGGGCGAAGGTCTTGGCGACAAAGGCGGTCAGCCACAGGCTGCCCTCGCGGTCGCTGTTGCCGAAGGCGGAGAAGCTGCCGTCCGAGCGGCGATAGGTAAGTTGCCGCTGGTAGCCGGTGATCATGAGCATTTCAGCTTTGGCCATGGTCTCCGGTTTCAGTTGACCGGTCTCCTTGAGATAGCCGGTGGCGTAGATGTTGGGCGCCAGGAGTATCATGTTTTGTTCGCCGCAGCCGAAAGGCATCTGGAGAAGCTTTTCCAGCCCCTCAAGGGCCTGTGTGAGGTAGCTGCCGGAGACGGCCAGGTAGACCCGCCCCGAGCCATCGACGATGCCCGGCGGCAATTCGGTATTGACAGTCTTCGAAGCCCCTGCCGCCATGATCAGGTTTTCCACCGTTTCTCTCTCGACCCCCTCGGCATCGATGATTATCGGTTTGATGGCGGCGTCGGCGAACTGGGCGCTGCGGGCGGTGATCTTGACCTGGTTGATGCCCAGCTTCGTAGGCCGGATTTTGAATTCGGCGGCGCCGATGTCGTTGGGGCCGGTCCTGATGGTCCTGGCGGGCTGGTCCAGCAGGTCCAGCCAGGGCGCTTTCTCGATTTCGACCAGGACATCCTGGGCCTGGGCGAGGTAGTTATATATGGCTACCTTCACCGGAAAGATTTCTCCCCGGATGGCGGAATACGGCAGATCGATGGAGATGAAGAACGGCTGGAAGGTCTTCAGTTCGCTTTCGGCAACACCGAGTCCCTTTTCCCGGGAAAGGGCCACCGCGTACAGCTTCCAGGTGGTAATGGTATCGGGCGCGGTCACTTTCAGGTTGGCCTTGCCGTCCGAACCGGTGGTCAGTGATTGCCATATCCAGGTCTCGGGGAAGAACTGGCGGATGCGCTGCACCTCGGCGAGCTGGGCGGGCGTGGCCGAGTCTGCCTGGACCATGCCGGCCTGAGGGACGGGCTTGGGGGCGGGGGCTCGCGTTGCCGCCGGAGCGGGTATGGCCATGTTTTCTCCGCCGGGCGGACCGGCCGGTCCGGCCCGTCCGGCGGGCCCCGGCTGTACCCGGACCTGCTGCTTTTGTAGCTTCTTCTTCTCATCTTCTCCTGAGGGTACCGTCTTATTGGTCATGACCGTTACGCCATTATCGGCAAAGGCCTCCCTGGCCCCTTTGTACACCACCGGCGGGATGAGCGAGGCGGAATGAATCTCGACCTGGGGCTTCATGTAGAGCTTTTCCAGTTCATCGAAGACCTGTTTCAGGTTCAGCCGGTTCTCGGCCAGGATGAATACCGAACGATGGACCACCTGAAGACCGACTTCAGCTTTGCCCTCGGCGCCGACGCTAATATCCACTTCCTCGCCCGGCCTGACTTCGCCCTTGCTGAACTTGACCTGGGGGCTGTGCGGGTAACTTCCGGTCACTTTGAACGGCAGGTCATCGGCGGCAATTTCCGAGTTAGGCAGTATTTGATAGACGAGGATCTTTGACGAAGGGGCCATCAGGGGCGATGTCTGGAAAGTAATGGAGTCGCCGTGTTCGTAGCTGGAAAACACCACCCGGCCACGGGAGATGACCTCGTAGTAAAAATTGGCCGCTTCTCTGGTTGAATAGACCTTAAACGATATTTGCTCGCCTACTTTCGGCACGCCCGGGCTGGTCTGCTCCAGGTGGATGAAGTTACCGGTAGGGGAGTAGCTCACGCCCACCGAAGCGCGGGTGCTGGCCCGGTCCGCCGAGGCATTTATCTGCATTATGGCCGCATCTTGAGGGGGGGCCAGCTCCAGCATCGCTTTGCCATTTTGCGTGGTCAGGGTGCGCTGCTCGGAACGGATCTGGCGCATCCCCTGGGCAAGGTAGTTGATACGTACCGTTGCCGTGGTGTCTTTGGGCTTGTTGTCCGGTGTCCCGGCAAGCAAGAGCACTTTGAACGGCAAAGAAGGTTTGAAGACCGGGTTCTCCGGTATCAATTGCAAGGTCAGCGGCGACGGGGCGATGGTGACCAGCCGGTTGGTCTTTTCCTCATACCCGGTGGCCTTTTCACGTACCGTTACATCAATGAGGACCTGCCCCATGCCCCGGGCCCCTGGAACGCCGGCGACATACTGGGCGGCGGGGATTTCGAAAGAGGTCTTGCCGTCGATGGGACGGGTGATGCTGGCGTACTGCTGCCACTGGCCGGTATAGCGCGAAGCCTTTACCTGCACCTCACCGGCGACCGGTTTTCCGAAGCTGTATTCCGAGAACAGTTCGCCTTTGATTACCTCGTTAGCCAGATACCAGTCTTTGGCCATTTCGAGCTTCACTTCGTACTTGGGAAGCACATACTTCTCCACCTTGACATCTAGCTGGCTCTTTTGCTTGCCGGTGGCGGCGGTCAGCTTCCAGGTCCCGAGATTAGGTTCGGTGGAGAGGGGAAGGTCGAGGGTGGCCATGCCGAATTCGCCGGTGGTCACCTCTTTGCGCAGGACCTTGGTCCCTTTTGCATCCATGGCCTCGATGGTAGCCCTGGCCGAGACCGGTTTAAGATCGGCATCGAGCGTAATCGCCCGGATATGAACGGTCTGGCCGGGCTTGTAGATGGGTTTGTCGGTCTGGAGAAAAATCAGGGATGAATCAAGGACCTGCACCGGCGCCTTATCACTGAAGCCGTTTCCGTAGATAGCCAGCTCGTACTGGCCCTCGGTCAGTTCGGGGACCTGAAAAGCGAGCGTGCCCTTGCCCGGGACCATTTCCCGGGTCTGGAACAGGGTCTGCCCGTCTTTCACCAGGGCCAGGGTCACACTGGAGTTCGCCAGCGCCTCGCCGCGGAACAACGAAAGCGAGACGCCGCTGTTCTGGCCCGAATACAGGTTTTTTGGCGCCAGGGCGACGTAACTGTCCACCGGTTCGTCCTGCAAGAAGCAGGCGGACAGCAGGGGAAAAAGCATGACCAGGAGCAGGGCGATGCCCAGAGAACGGCTGTTCCGAGAATGCCGGTACCACAGGCGGCCCTGCCTGTGCGGACATGGTTTTTCACAGTTCATGACGCTTGCAGCCGGGTATGCGTGTTTGTTCTGTTTCATGGCAATCTCCTCCGTAGTGGCACGGCGTGCCCTGCCGGATTGTCATTACGAGTCCGCTCGAGCGGGCGAAGCAATCCCGTCAGGGAGCAGCCAACGGGTAACGGGTAACGGGTGACAGTACCGTCCGTCGGCTCTGACAATATATACGCCCCCGCCGGACGAAAAGTTCCACGGG
>CAZFEA010000230.1:2352-5861 GCA_964518085.1 uncultured Dehalococcoidia bacterium | reverse complement strand
TGCCGCCCCCGCCCCAATGGTGGGTTCGCGCAGCCACCCTGCACCACCGCCGCCCCCGTGCGCTCAACCCATCCTACAGCGGCTATTTGCAGCATCGGGAATGCAAGGGCGGGCCATCGGCCCGCGGCTACGGCCACGGCTCCCCGGCACGTGCAACGTGCGGCTACAGCTCGACGATGGTAACGCCGTCGCCGCCTTCGCCCTTCTGTCCCGGCCGGGAGGCCTTCACCAGGGGGTGACCGGCCAGCTTCTTTCTTACCATCTGGCGCACCACTCCCGTGCCGAAACCATGGATGATGCGGACTTCGGGATGGTTGGCCAGCGATGCGCTGTCCAGGTACTGCTCCAGCGCCGGTTCCACTTCCCCGGCGCGCTTGCCACGCAGGTCGAGCTCCCGGGATACGGCCGGCCCCGCCATCCGGACTGCTGCCGGCATCCCTGGGGCGACTGCCGCCGCCGGGATTACCGGAGTTACCTTATCTACCTCGTCCAGGGAGAGCCGGAGCCTGAGGCCGCCGGCGTCAAGTTCAACCTGCCCGCGTCCATCCAGTACCGCCAATACCGTCCCGGTCACGCCCACCTCTCTGACCCGCACCGTGTCTCCGGCGGCGATGGCCATGCCCCCGGGCGCAGCCACGGCGGCCGTTTCCCCTTTTTGGGTCTGAAGCATTACCGCCGCCTGCTCCTGGACCGACGACAGGGACTTCCTGGCCCTTTCCAGGCCAGCGGCGGATTTCTCTTTACGCAGTTCGGAGGCGGCCTCGCGGATCTGCCGGTGCAGCGCCGCCGCGTCAACAGAGAGCCGGTCCCGCGCTTCGCTCATAGACCGTCGCAGCTCGGCCCCGGCCTCCTGGCGGTCGGCCTCCAACTGTTTCCGCTCCGCCTGGAGCTCGGTGTTGCGCCGGGCGGCTTCCTGTTTTTCTTTCTCGATTTCGCCCTGCAGCCGGGCGATCTCCCGCTCCCTGGTCTTGAGGTCGGTCAGGAGGCTCTCCATCTCTTTGATGCCCCCGGGTACAAGACGCTCGGCTTCGACAATGATGTCGTCCGGCAGGCCGAGCCTGCGGGCAACCACCAGGGCGTTGCTCCCGCCGGGTATGCCCAGGGTCAGGCGATAGGAGTGTTTCAGCGTCACCGGGTCGATATCGAACGAGGCATTCTGGACGCCGGGTGTGGTATGGGCAAAGACCTTGAGCTCGGCGAAGTGGGTGGTGGCCACGGTCATAATTCGCCGCTGCAGGAAGCGCCGCAGGACGGCAATGGCCAGGGCGGCGCCCTCCACCGGGTCGGTGCTGGTGCCCAGTTCGTCAAGCAGCACCAGGCTTCTGCCGGTACCCTGTTTGACAATCCTGATCACGTTGCCCATGTGCCAGCTAAAGGTGGACAGGGTCTGCTCGATGCTCTGCTCGTCGCCGATATCGGCAAAGATATCATCGAAGACCGGAATCCGGGTTTCGGCGGCAGCGGGGATGGGAATGCCGGCCTGGGTCATCAGGGCAAGGAGGCCGATGGTCTTCAGCGCCACCGTCTTCCCGCCGGTATTGGGCCCGGTAATCACCAGGATCTGGAAGTCACGCCCGATCTCTACCGAAAGGGGGACTGCCCCTTTGCCCAGGAGGGGATGCCTGGCCTCGACCAGTTTCAGGATGGGCGAGGCGCCGGTCGAGTCGCCAGTGTCAGTCACGATGGGTTCCACCGCCCCGGCCTGCGAGGCATAGCGCGCCCGGGCCAGGGCCAGGTCGAGTTCGGCGATGAGCCCGACATTGAGCAAGATTTCCGCCTCGTGGTCACCCACCTGGGCGCTAAGGTCGGCCAGTATCCGCTCGACCTCGCGCTGCTCCTCGACGGCCGCTTCCCTCAGGTCATTGCCCAGCTCCACGGTGGCCAGGGGCTCGACATACAGGCTGGCGCCGGTATTGGAGACATCATGAACAATTCCCTTGATTTCCCTTCGACGGTCGCTCTTGACCAGCAGGACCTGTCTTCCCTGGCGTTCCAGGATGATGGGCTCCTCGATGGCGTTGCGCCCCTGCGGGCTGGCCATGATCGCTTTCAGGCCGGCGTAGATTTTTCCCTTGAGTTCGGCAATTTGCCTTCTGAGCCCGGCGAGACGGTCGGATGCCCGGTCGAGCACCGTTCCATCCGGCGCCAGGCAGCGGTCGATGTTGCGCACCAGCCCGTCGAGTTCGACCATGGGTGCGGCAATGTCCCACAGCAGGGGAAGTTCGCTTGAAATTTGAGCAAGCCGGCTTCGCGCCTGGTGGATGGCGGCCAGGGTGTTTCTGGTCCCTACCAGGCTTTGAGGTTCGAGCAACTTGCCCTTGGCCGCCATTTGCGCCATCTCCCGGATATCGGACACGGTCCCGATGGAAAAACCGGGCTCGACTGACTGGAGATGCCGCGCCTCTGCCGATTGCTTCAGCCACAGGCTGACGAGCTTGCAGTCGGGCGACGGCCGCAGCTCCAGGGCAAGCCGGCGGCTGGCGGAAAAGGAGGTGAACCGGGCTACTATTTGCCGTATTTTGGGGAACCCAAGGAGCTCGAGGCTTTTTTCGTCCAAGTGATGTTTCCTATCAAGATTACATTATACCTGTTTGTTGTCCGTAGCGGCACGGCTCGCCCTTGCCTTTCCGATGATACGGATGATCCCTTCAATTGATGGATTTGTGCACAACTGGTGTTTGGGAGCTGTCGTTCCATTCTGGTCAATTTGAGAGCGGGCCGGCGGCCCGCGGCTACGGTTTCGGCACGCGGCAGCGTGCCGCTACTGTCTACTGACTACTGTCTACCGTCCCTTCCGGGATTGACGGGGCACATCCTTTTATGGCAAAATCGCAGCATAGTCAGCAGGAGGGTAACATGCAGAAGCGTAACGTTTTATTCCTGGCGCTGGCGGTGGCCATGGTGCTGGTACTGGGCGGCGCGTGCGCGCCGGCGGCCACCACGCAGCCGGACACAGGCGCCGGGACTACCGGCAAAGGTGGACCGGGTGGTGGGGCGCAGCTTTCAGACTGGGACCGGGTGGTGGCCGGGGCAAAAAGGGAAGGCCGCGTCGTAGTTATCAGCGCTGCGGCGCCGGTCATCACCGCCGCCCTTCGCGATGCCATCGGCAAGAAGTACGGCATAGATATGGAAGTGATGACCGCCAGGTCCGCCGAGCTTTCGCCCAAGATAACCGCCGAGAGAAGGGCAGGAATTTTTTCCACCGATATTATGCTGGGGGGAATTAGCGGCGCCGGATTCGACCTGGCCAAAGCGAGAGCCCTGGATGCGCTGGACGCCTATTTCGTCCTTCCGGAAGTGAAGGACCCCAAGGTGTGGTACCGCGGGGAGCTTCCCTTTGTCGATTCCACTCATTTCATAATGCCCACCCAGTTCATCCCCAAGCGGCCCATTGCTTATAACAAGGAAATGGTAAAGCCGGAACTGATAAACTCCTATCGCGACCTACTCGACCCGAAGTGGAAGGGAAAAATGGTGTTCAACGACCCCACCATATCGGGCGGCGGCAA
>CAZFEA010000230.1:0-2342 GCA_964518085.1 uncultured Dehalococcoidia bacterium | reverse complement strand
GGCAACACCGTTTTTTACGCCCTCGCCAAGGGCCTTATGGACCTGGACTTTTTGCGCGAGCTGGGGAAACAGGACCTGGTAATCACCAGGGATACCCGCATGCAGGTTGAATGGCTGGCGCGGGGCAAATATCCTATATTGATTGGTTTTAAGGACGCGGAGGCCATGGACTTCATTGCCGCCGGCGCCCCCATAATGGTCATGAGCCCCAAGGTCGAGCCGGTGATGATCATTTCCTCCACCACCGTCCTTCACGTCATGGATAAGGCGCCACACCCCAACGGGGCGCGATTGTTCATCAACTGGTATCTCAGTAAGGAAGGGCAAACGGTCCTTTCCCGGGCGTCTCTCGGTCAGAGCGCCAGGGAGGACGTGCCCACCGACCATCTGCCGGCCTTTGCTGTTCGCCAGCCGGGGGAAAAATACTTCTTTACCGATACCGAGGAATCGCAGGAGGAAAGGGTGAAGATGACCGCCGTGGCCAGGCAGATGTGGGGACACCTGGTGAAATAATGGCCATGGCCTATTACAGGGACCTGCGCGACTACCTGGAGGCGCTGGACAAAGCGGGCAAACTGGTCACCATAAACAGTCCCATAAACAAGGACACCCAGCTCGCCCCGCTCTACTGGCTCCAGGAGCGAGGCATCCCCGAAAAGCAACGCAGGGCATTCCTGTTTACCAGCGTCTTCGATTCCCGGGGAAGGAAGTATGACATCCCGGTGGCCTACGGCGCCTTCCGCGCCTTTACCGACATCGCCCTGCAGTGCCGGCGCGAGGAGATGAGCGAAAAGATAGCCCGGGCGCTGGCGAACCCTGTTACGCCCGCGCTGGTGCAGAATGGTCCGGTGCAGGAAGTGGTCTACACGGGCGAGCGGCTGTTGGAAAAAGGCGGCCTGGACGAATTCCCGGTGCCCATCACCCACCCCGGCTGGGATGCCGGCCCGATAATGTCGGCCTCCTGCTGGGTCACCAAAGACCCGGATACCGGCGCCCGCAACGTCGGCGTCTACCGTTGCCACGTTTATTCGCCAACCCGGTTCGGCATACACATGGCCGGGGACAGCAAGGACATCAAGACCCAGTGGCAGAAGTGCCGGGCGAAGGGAATTCCCCTTCAGGCGGCTGTTTACGTGGGCGGACCGCCCAACCTTACCCTGGTAGCGGCGTCCGGTCTCGCCTACGGCGTTGACGAGTTCACCGTGGCCGGGGCGCTGGCGGGCGGGCCGGTCGAATTGGTCAAGTGCAAGACGGTAGACCTGGAAGTGCCGGCGCATGCCGAGATCGTCTTCGAGGGAGAGCTGACCACCGAAGAGCTGGTGCTGGAAGGCCCGCATGGTGAGGAAGGGGCCGGCGAGTATGCCAGCACCGGCGACATGCAGCCATATTTCACCGTTAAGTGCATTACCCATCGCCAGAATCCCATCTGGGTGGGTCCGGCCGGCGTGCTTCCCGGCGTCCTTTTCCAGCGCTTGAAGGCCGAGGCCAACCTGCCCAACGTGCTCGAGGTGGCTACCCTTCCTTCCACTGCCCTGGGCACCGGTCGGGTGGTAGTTATCAAGATGAAGACCCATAGCGACCAGGAGGAGGTATGGCGCGCCCTGGAGTCCTTTACCGTTCCCTTCGAGATCAGCCAGTATGAGAAGCGCATGGCCAAATGGGTCGTAGCCGTGGACGATGACATCGATATCCGCAATGCCGACATGGTGTGGTGGGCCATGGTGACCAGGGTGGAGCCCCACCGCGACTGCCGCGCTGTCCGGTATCAGGCCGGAGACCTCAAGCCGTCCTCGTTTTTGCCCGAACTGGAGATGATCAGGGTGCGCGACCGCCAGTTCGACCCCCGAGTCCAGTTGCCGGTAGGTTCCCGCATGCTGGTCAACGCCACTCTCAAGTGGCCCTATCCCCCGGTATCCCTGCCCAAAAAGGAATACATGGATGAGGCTCTGGGCATCTGGGAAAAGGAGGGCCTGCCGGCCCTGCAATTGAGGACGCCCTGGTACGGCTATGAGCTGGGCCACTGGCCGCAGCAGTTTGTAGAGGATGCCGGTCGGGCAGTAAAGGGAGAGTATTACCAGACCGCCGAAGCGCGGGCCAAAAAGCGGGTCAAGATAGACTATCCCCCCATGACCTATCCGGCGGAGCTGGGCAGGTAGCAAACATCCCCTCTCCCTCGACGGGAGAGGGTCAGGGTGAGGGTGAGGATCCGTCGTTTCGTAGCTGCGCGGTCTCCGCGCTCGTTGTCCCCTCTCCCTCGACGGGAGAGGGTCAGGGCCTGCCCTGAGCGAAGCCGAACGGGTGAGAGTGAAGGCCTCGCGGCGGCCTTTGCCTATTCTGCCAGT
>CAZFEA010000229.1:0-5867 GCA_964518085.1 uncultured Dehalococcoidia bacterium | reverse complement strand
CCATCAATCTCGATACTCCCTATCAGATCACCAAGCTGGTCGGCGAGCTTTACTGCAACTTCTTCTTCGACTATTACAAGCTGCCGGTCGTCAGGGCGCGCTTCTTCAACTCATACGGTCCCGGCGAAGTACCGGGGAGATACCGGAATGTCATTCCTAACTTCACCTACTGGGCGCGAAACAAGAAGGCGCTGCCGATCACCGGCACGGGTGAAGAGACCCGGGATTTCACCTATGTCGGCGACATTGTCGACGGCCTGCTGCGCCTCGGCGGTGTCCCCGAAGCCATCGGCGATGCCTTCAACCTGGCATCGGAGAGAGAGACCCGGGTAATCGATCTGGCCAATTCCATCAACCAGCTATGTGACAACCCGGCCGGAGTGGAATACATTCCACGGCGTGACTGGGACAAGATTACCCGGCGCCGCGCCTCGGTGGCCAAAGCCCGCAAGATAATCGGCTATAATCCAAAAACGACCATGGACCAGGGACTGGAACAGGTATTCTCCTGGTTTTCCCAGAACTGGGACAAAATCCAGAGCAGCGCCAGGTTCTAAACAGAAGAAAGAAGTTAGAAGACAGAATACAGAAGGGCCGGGGAACTTCTGTCTTCTGTCTTCTGTCTTCTAGAAAAAGTGCCATGTCCAAACTCACCGAAAAACTCGATGCCGGAAAGCAAAAAGACATCAAGACCCTGGTCCAGTTTGTTTCCATTTACTGCCGGGAAAACCACAAGGCAGAGGAGAAACAGCCCTTTTCCATAAAAAACCTGGACCTGGCGGCTTTCCTCGACCTTGACCGGATTAACCTTTGCAGTTCATGTAACAAGCTGCTCACCCATGGCATGGTCAAGCTCCTGATGTGCCCCTACGACCCTAAACCGATGTGCAAAAAGTGCGAAACCCATTGTTATGCCCCCTTTTATCAGCAGCAAATCCGCCAGGTTATGAAATTCTCTGGAATGTACCTGATAAAACACGGACGGCTTGACATCGCAGCCCACTACTTTCTTAAATGAGGTGCCCGTTTTCCTCTCCCCTTGCGGGAGAGGGGATGCAGTCACTAAGGCGCCACCGTAACACGTAAGGCAACCATATGAAGTTGATAAAACAACGCCTGATCGACGCCATGGAAGCCTACTTTGGCGACGACCGGAAACGGATCGAGCATGCCAAGAAGGTAACCGGCTACGTCGAGCAACTGATCGACGAGCGAAACGATTACGATGTCTGCGTGGCCGCGGGCGTCCTGCACGACATCGGCATCCACCAGGCGGAACAAAAATACGGTTCCAATTCAGGTAAATACCAGGAAATGGAAGGCCCCGGGGTCGCCCGGCCGATCCTGGAAGGACTTGGCTTCCCCCAACGCCAGATCGACGAAATATGTGAAATCATTGCCCACCATCACAGTCCGGGAAAGGTAACCACCGCCAACTTCCAGGCGCTCTATGAGGCCGACTGGCTGGTAAACCTCAAGGATGATTATGGACTGGAGGACCGGGAGAAACTGGCCCGGATCATCGACCGCGTGTTCCAGACCCCCAGGGGCAGGGCATTAGCGGTCAAGACATATCTGACCGATAGCGATTAGCGATTAGCAATTGGCAGTTAGCAGTTAGCAGTTAGCGGCCAGAGACAGGAGAGGCCGCTCAAGATTACGAAGATTAAGCGAACGATACCGGGCAGAGCCACTTGTCTCCCCGCGGGCGAACACACAGGTTCGCCCCTACGGGACCGACAGACCATCATTTATCATATTGGTATTAATTGCCAATTGCCTGATTGCCATTCACCAATCGCCAACGGGTAATTGCTAGTCTAGTGTCCGCCAATTGGGTTGACAATAAATCATGCGTATTTAGCTTCGACCCATTGTAAAGCCGTTTACGAGACAGTACACTAGTTGCTAATCGCTAATCGCTAATAACCATGCCGCCGGAATACGCTGTTGAAGCCCACGACCTGGTAAAAGCATACAAGGAATTCCTCGCCGTGGCCGGCATAAGTCTCTTCATCAAGCCCCAGGAAAGCTTCGCCTTTCTCGGCCCCAACGGCGCCGGAAAGACTACCACCATGAGGATGATTTGCTGCTACTCCCCTCCCACCTCGGGCAGTCTCACCGTTCTGGGCAGGGATGTCAGGACCGACTGCCGGCGCATCAAAGCAGACCTGGGCATTGTTCCCCAGGAAAACAATCTGGACCCCGATCTCACCGTAGGGCAAAACCTGCTGGTCTATGCCCGGTATTTCGATATGCCCAAAAAGCTGGCCGTCAACAAGGCCACCGAGGCCCTGCAGCTTTTTCAACTGCATGAGCGGTGGGACAGCCGCATCGATGCCCTCTCCGGTGGCATGAAAAGGCGGCTCATCTTTGCCCGAGCCCTTATCAACGACCCCAGGATACTGATCCTGGATGAACCCACCACCGGCCTCGACCCCCAGGCCCGGCACCTGGTCTGGCAGAAGGTGCGCTATCTGAAAGAGCGCGGGGCCACCGTCGTCTTTTGCACTCAAAATATGGAGGAGGCAGCCTATCTTTCGGACCGCCTGGTTATCATGCACCAGGGCAAGATCCTGGCTGAAGGCCCCCCGGCTGAGCTTGTTTCACATTACGCCGGGAGGGAAGCAGTCGAGGTCCGCGTCAAACCGGAACAAAAAGCGGATACCCTGGCGCGCCTCAAGACACGCACCCCTGAGGTTGAAGAGATGGGCGATACCCTCTACATATTCGGCCGCGACGGGCGCGCCCTGCTCCAGGGCCTCGAGCTGAATGCTGAAAGACTGATATTCCGCCAGGCCACCCTGGAAGACGTCTTCCTGAAGCTCACCGGAAGGGGACTGCAGGAATGAGGGTGGAACGCATTTCCTACCGCGCCTTGCACGTCTGGCAAAGGGACCGGGATGTTTACCTGCGCCTGTGGAAAACCGAATTCGGTTCGGCGCTGGTGGAACCCCTCATCATACTGGCCGCCATGGGACTGGGGCTGGGCGGGCTGGTGGGACTGATATCGGGCCAGACATACTTGCAGTTCATTGCCCCGGGAATCCTCGCCGGTTACGTGATGTACGCCGCCAATTTTGAATGCACCTATTCGACGTTCATCCGCATGGAGCACCAGCGGACTTTTGATGCCATCATTGCCACCCCGGTGAATATCGAGGACGTGATAGCCGGGGAAATCTTCTGGGCCACCACCCGGTCCATGGTGACCGCCACCAGCATCTTGATCGTCCTGACGGCATTCCAGCTCATACCGTCCCCGTGGGCGTTGCTGATACTGCCTTTTTCGGCTTTGACCGGCTTCACTTTCGCCTCCATAGCTATGTGCTTCACCTCGCTGGCGCCGTCGATAACTTCGTTCGGCTACTATTTCACCCTTTTTGTCACCCCGATGTTCTTTTTCAGCGGGGTTTTTTTTCCGCTGACCAATATTCCCACAGGCGTTCAAATAGCGGCTGGTTTTCTACCCCTTACCCCGGCAGTGCAGGTAACCCGCGGCCTCATGACCGGCCGTTTTGAGGCCATTTACCTGGCGCAGGCGGCCTACCTGCTGGCCCTGGGGCTGGTCTTCTTCTATCTGGCCCTGGCGAGAATGAAGAAAAGGCTGATCAAGTAGGTAACAGGTGACAGGCAACAGGTAAACGGCGGGGCGTAGCAGCCCGGCGCCCGTGCCGGGGCGGTCGAGGTAACAGGTAACAGGCCGCTGCCATTATGTAGGGGCGACGCCAGGGGAGGAAGAGGTATCGCCGGTGGGCGGCTCGCCCGCCCCCAATCACCGATGTCGGCCCGACAGAGCCTGGAGCGCGCTCAGCGTAGGGGCGAACATATAGGTTCGCCCGCAGGCCAACCCGCAGGTCGGCCCCTACCCTGAGGACGCCCCAGGCCGGCCCGCGGCCTTCAGGATGCCCCGGCGTGAAGGTGCTTTGATCAGCTTACTGGATGGTCACCGTCCCATCCACGTCGGCGGCTGGAATTGCACCCCCGTCACTGTTGCTCAGCGTGGTAATGGAAATGTCCAGCGGGGTCGAGCTCCCGGAACCACCCACGGCGGTCACTTTCAAATAGGCCACAACCACATCTCCGGTGGGGCCGGGCATATCCGACTGGTAGGCATTGAACAGCACGGCGCCGTTGGTATTATCGATCTTCTTGGTGGGTGGAGCGAAGTCGCCCGTCAGCACCTGGTCAACCCTGACCACCTGCGGGTTGAAGGTCACCCGGAAATCATAGGCGCCCAGGCCCCAGCTATCGCTGGTCCCCTTAACGCTGACCGGTATCTGGGTGTTGCCACCCGGCGGAAGTGTCGCCGAGCCGGTTTCCACGGTGGTGTTCTCGGTGAGCGGGGAGGACGGTGAGCCGCCGCCCGGCGGGGAAAGCCAGGTCTGGTTGTAGTAGTCGTCCCTCAATCCCGCCAGCAACTGGGCAATGTACATGGCATCCTGGATGGTGACCTTGTCTCCCTGATTCTGAACAGGACCGGAGGTTACATCCTGCCTGACACTGGCGGCGTTGACAAGGTGGGTCCGGGCAATATCTTCGCCCGGTTCTCTTATCCCTGCCAGGTATTGAGCGATGAATAACGCGTCGCTGATGGTAACCTGACCGTCGGCGCGAGCATCGCCCCTCCTGAGATTGGAAATAGTGTACGCTCCTTCCTGAATGAATACATCCCCATTGGTCCCCTTGACCTTCTGGAAGTTGAGCGTCATGCTATAGCTATTGTTGGCGCTTCCGATAAGGCGTGTTACCATGCTGGCAAAGGTTACCGGCGGTTGCGGCGCCGAGCCGGTCTGGCTGCCACTCAGCGTCACCTGCCCGCTGCCTATCTGCGGTACCACGTTAAACGGCGGGGCCGCCCTGACGCTCAGTACGTTCATTCCGGCGGTATTGAAGTTAACCGTCGCCTCATAGGAAGCCAGACCGCCGGGGATGGTCGGGTTCGGGACCAAGGCGCCGGTATAATAGTTTTTGATGGACTGAACATTGACCCTGGACACCGCCAAGCCATCCGAGGCATCAACGCCGCCGTTATCCAGCTTTGGCGAGGCCTTGGTCAACGCCGTATATATGTTCAGCTTGCCGGCGCCCCAGATATCAGGGTTAGGGTTGTCGGTCGTGGCGCCGTCTTTCAGAACCGTCTGTTTGAGGCGGTTCTTGATGTCTGCAGCGCTCAGATATGGGTTTGCCTGTACCATCAGGGCGATAGCCCCGGCCACGTGGGGCGCGGCGAAGCTCGTGCCCGCAGTGTCGTTATAGCCACCGTAGGTACCGCCGGTTTTCAGTGCGCTCTCCGGGGTATTGATGGCGACACCCGGCGCCGCGATGTCTATGGTTTTTCCTCCGTTTATGCGCGGCCCCCGGCTGCTGAAACTGGCGATCTGGCCATTGACCCCGTCGGCGTGGGCGCCGACCGCGATGGAGTGTGTGGCGGTGGCCGGGGAGGTCATTGTCCTGGCGCTGGTGACGTAGTTTCCACCAAACCGCACTGCAATCTGATCGTCGCCCGTGTAGCCGTCTATGTCGGTGGGAACCGGGTTCTGGTCGGTGCCGTTCCAGTTGGTCGCCGCGATGGTCCAGATTCCCGTGGTGACCGGCTGGGTGTCATTGACGTTGGTTATCCAGGTGTCCACCCTTATCATCGGATCGGAAGTGCTGGAGTACTGGGTCCTCCAACGCAGCCTGTCGGTACCTAAAGTAACCTCCTGCCAGACCTCGCTGCCGACGCCGATCACCTGGCTTAGTCCGCCGGGCCGGGTGACCTGGATGGAAACAGTGCTCCCCTTGCTGGACAGCCACAATACCGACTGCTTGACCCATTTGACGCCTGACCCCTGGGGAACGTTAAAAGTGGCGCTGACGCTTTG
>CAZFEA010000228.1:468-5871 GCA_964518085.1 uncultured Dehalococcoidia bacterium | reverse complement strand
CTCGTGATGATAGGCCATTTTCATACTTCATGGCGCCCCTGGCAAGGGGGCATGGCTGATTCTTACGAAAATACCGGTACCACAGGCGTCCTCGCCTGTGGGGACATGGTTTTTTCATAATTCATGGTGCTCGCTCGCGAGCATGGACAATTCATTCCTGGTTCCCGTCCTTTTTGCATTTTGATTTGTCATTTTGAGTCTTGCATTTTGATTTTTGGTTTGTGGAGAACCTCATGGCTTATTACGCCGACCTGGCCGAACACATCAAGGTCCTGGAAGCCAAAGGGCAACTGGTCCGCATCAAAAGGGCCATCAATAAAGATACCGAGTTGCATCCCCTGGTCCGCTGGCAGTTCCGCGGACTGCCTGAATCGCAGCGCAAGGCCTTCCTGTTCGAGAACGTAACCGATGTCGCCGGCAAATGTTACCCGGGCCCGGTGCTTATTGCCAGCCATGCCGCTTCGCGGGAAATCTATGCCACCGCCATGGGCTGCCAGCCTGCGGAAATCGTTCAAAAATGGACTGAAGCCCAGTTACACCCGGTGGCCCCGGAAATAGTTAGCTCGGCCCCGGTCCAGGAAGAAGTCCACCGCGGCGACAGGTTGCTGGAGCATGGCGGCCTGGGAGAATTTCCCATCCCCATTTCCACCCCCGGTTTTGACAACGCCCCTTACCTGACGGCGGCCAATTTCATTTCCAGGGACCCGGACACCGGGGTAAGGAATGTTGGCAACTACCGCGCCATGGTCAAAGCCGTGGACCGGCTGGGGGCGTGTATCGAACCACCCCAGCATATTCGCGTCCACTGGGAAAAATGCCGCGCCAGGGGTGTTCCCTTGCCGGTGGCCATCATCATTGGGCCGCCACCCAACGTTGGACTGGCGGCCACGGCCAAGATACCTTACGGCATCGATGAGCTGGCGGTTGCCGGCGGCATCGCCGGCAGCCCGGTGAAACTGGTGAAGTGCCTGACGACAGACCTGGAGGTGCCGGCCTTCGGACAAATTTGCCTCGAAGGCGAGATGCCTACCGATGCCCTGGAACGCGAAGCTCCCTTTGGCGAATATACCGGATATCTGGGGTCGGAAAAGCATAACCCGTTCATGAACATCAAGTGCATCACCCACCGGCGGGTACCCATCTATAACGCTTTCATCAGCCAGTTTCCCCCCAGCGAAAGCAGCAAGCTACGTCAGATAGGTAGCGAAGCGGTATTGTACAAGTTATTGAAGCACGACTGCAATATACCGGGCATCCTGAGCGTTGCCATACATGAAAGCTCTGGGAGCGCCATGTACATCGTGGTCCAGTTGAAGAAGAGTCATCCCTCCCAGGCATGGCAGGCTTTAAATGGCGCCGCGGCCCTGGACTCGCAGATCGGGAAATACATCATAGCTGTGGACGAAGATATCGATCCCAGGGATGCCGACTCGGTAAACTGGGCGTTGAGTTTCCGCACCCAGCCGGAACGGGATAGCAGATTTGTTCCCGCCAGGATACCCGCCCTGGACCCCTCGGCAACGCCGCCCTCGGAGCAGGACTATGCCTATATGCAGTCGCCCGGGACGTCTTTGCTCATAGATGCCACGCGCAAGTGGGCCTATCCGCCGGTGTCCCTTCCCCGAAAAGAGTTCATGGAAAGGGCCCGGCAGTTGTGGGAGGAAGAGGGCCTTCCTCCCCTGGCGCCAAAGGTGCCCTGGCATGGCTATTCCCTGGGATACTGGACCCGGGAAAATGAAGAAGAGGCCGAGCTGGCGCTGCGGGGCGGGCACCTCCAGACCGGCGAAAAACTGGCAAAACAACGAAAAAACCTCTAAAATGATTCTATTAGATGGAAAACCACCGAAAGAGCGTGCGCTCGCGAATAATCGGGACCGTGAAGGACCAGTTCATTGCCGGACTGGTTGTGGTCGTGCCCCTGGCTTTCACCTATGTGATTCTGGTGTGGCTTTTCGACCTGGTGGATGGCATTCTCCGTCCGCTGGCGTACCAGGCGTTCGGCCAGAGCTTCCCCGGCCTGGGGATAATAATGCTGGTGGTCTTGATCTATCTCCTGGGTGTGGCCACGCTTTTCTTGCCCTTGCGCAAAACAATTCACGGCATGTTGTCCCTCCTCATGCACATGCCGCTGGTCAAAGAGATCTACGGTGTCTCCTCGCAGGTGGTCTCTACCATGGCCCAGACCGACGAGAAGACCTTTAAGAGGGTGGTGCTGGTGGAATACCCCAGGGCAGGGCTGAGGTCATTAGGCCTGGTTACCGGACGGGTGGACAACTGTAACGGGACCGACTGGGTTTGCGTGTTCATTCCCAGCACCCCGAACCCGACACTGGGGAACATGATAGTGGTGCCGGCAAGAGATGTCGTGGAAACAGACCTGACGGTGGAGAGCGCCCTGAAGATGGTGATGTCGGGCGGTATGATCGTCCCGAAGATGCTCAAACCCTGAACGGAGGCGGGAGCGGTGGGGATTCTGTCTTCTTTCTTCCGTCTTCTGTCTTCTGTCTTCTCCGGCACGCGGCAGCGTGCCGCTACTGACTACTTGCCTGGTAGAACTTCCCTTCGCTCTTTATCGCCGGCGCGATAACCATCCGGGCGCGGTGCATGTCCCTGATAGTGGCCGCCCCGCAGACTCCCATGCAGGTACGCAAGGCCCCGATAAAATTCTGGGTCCCGTCGGTGACCGAGGTGGGGCCAAAGAGGATATCCTTTATCTTTCCCCGGACGCCCACCCTGACGCGCGTGCCCCGCGGCAATGAAGGATGGGGATTAGCCATGCCCCAGTGGAAACCTTTCCCCGGGGCTTCTTCGGCCTGGGCCATGGACGAACCTAACATTACCGCGTCGGCGCCCGAAGCAATCGCCTTGCAGAGGTCGCCGCCGGTGCGAATACCGCCGTCGGTAATGAGAGGCACGTATCTTCCGGTCTCTTTGAGGTAAGCCTCGCGGGCCGCGGCGCACTCCATGGTGGCGGTCACCTGGGGTACGCCGACGCCCAGGACCTCGCGGGTGGTGCAGGCGGCGCCGGGTCCGACTCCGACCAGGAGGGCCGAAATGCCGGTGCGCATAAGCTCCAGGGCCGCGGCATAACTCACCACGTTGCCCACGACCACCGGGGTGCCCTGCATCCATTGCACCAGTTCGGAGAAAATCAGCCCCCGGTAGCTTTTCGAGGTATGGCGCGCCGTGGTCACTGTCGACTGGACGACAAGAACGTCGACTCCTGCTTCCAGGCAAATCTTGTAGAAATTCTTGGTGTTCGGCGGGGTGATGGAAACCGCCGCCACCCCGCCACCCTTCTTTATAGCCTGGATCCGCTCGCCCACGAGGCGTTCTTTCACAGGCTCAGAGTAGACCTGCTGCAATAGCTGGGTCACACCTTCTGGAGGAGCGGACACTATCTTTTGCAGCACTTCCCCGGGATTCTCATAGCGGCTCCATACCCCTTCCAGGTTGAGGACGGGCAGACCGCCAAGTTTGCTGAACGCAACAGCAAAGCCGGGGTCCACAGCGCCATCCATGGCGGCAGCCAGGACAGGTATGGGAAAGGTCAATTTGTCCAGCTTGAACTCGATGTTTGTCTGTTCCGGGTTTATGGTTACCTCTCCGGGGACAATAGCTACTTCCTCAAATCCATAAGCTCGTTGCATTTCCGTCAGTCGGGGAACGTTCATATTCCTGCTCTTCTAAGAATGCGGTGGGGATATTAAACAGAGACTATAACAAAAGCCCCGGCCAAAATCAAGGAATTTTGCGGGCCCTTGAAGCAAACGTCTCCGGTGTAGTATTATGGGTGCACAAAGCAATCTGTATCAGGGAATCGTCGTCCGCATCAGACTTTCGCCCCTGAAATCCCAGGTGTATTGTGGAGATGCCTACGTATCCTGATGTTCATGCTTCCTGGCTGACAGCGACCAAGCTGCAACCTCCCCGGTTGCGCCAGGACGTAATTCCCCGCCAACAGTTGCTTGCCGCGCTTCACGACGCTGTGGTCTCGCATCCCCTGACCCTGGTCTCCGCCCCGGCCGGCTACGGTAAGACCACGCTGCTGGCGGCGCTCCTCAAGGCCTACCCGGACCCCGTGACGGCCTGGCTCTCCCTGGACCAGGAGGACAATGAACCCGCCCGTTTTCTCACGGCTGTGGCCGCTGCCCTCCAGCGGGCGATTCCACCGTGTGGAGCCAGGGTCCAGGCTCTGCTGGCCAGCAGCCCCAACCCGGGTGCAGAAGTTCGCCGCGTCACCGGCGTTCTGGTCAACGACATTCTGGAAACGGCGCCCGGCGACTGCGCTTTGATAGTTGAGGACCTGCACACCATCACCGAGCCGAGCGTCTATGTTGCCCTGGACTATCTTCTGGAACGCTTGCCGCCTCAGATGCACCTGGTGGTGTCGGCCCGGCACGACCCACCCCTGGCCCTCGCTCGCCTGCGGGCTCGGGGTCATCTCGCCGAGAAGCGCCTGTCCCATTTGCGCTTCACTTTCGACGAGACGTCCGCGTTTCTCAACGACCAATTGGACCTGCATCTCACCGACCATGACCTGGCCCGCTTGCACGCCGGTACCGAAGGCTGGCCGGCCGGCCTGCGCCTTCTGGCCAATTCTCTGGGTCAAATTCCCGGGTCCGCCGGTCGGACAGCCTTCATCGCTAACCTGAATCAGGCAAACACCTATGTCTTTGACTTTCTGGCCGACGAGGTGCTGGCTCGACAGAAGGAAAAGGTACGAAATTTCCTTCTTGAGACTTCAATCCTGTCCGAACTGGACCCGAAGCTGTGCCAGGCAGTCACCGGACAGAGCGATACGGCGGCTGCGTTGGAAGAAATCTACCGCCAGAACCTCTTCCTGGTGGCGGCGGATGACGCCGGCACGACTTATCGCTACCACCATCTGTTCGCTGAATTCCTGCAGGCGCGACTGGAACGCGAAATGCCGGACCGCATCCCCGAACTGCACCGGAGAGCCGGCGAAGCCGAACCGGTCCCGGCGCGAGCTATCGCGCACTACCTGGCGGCGCAGCTCTGGGAACCAGCCGCAAAGGCCATGGAGCGGGCAGGTGAGCAACTCCTGGGTGACGGCCTGCTGCGTACGCTGCGGGGCTGGATTGAGTCCCTGCCCGTTTCTGTCCTGGACGCCCATCCCCGGCTGGTCTACTTCCTGGGCGCCTGCGCTCTCCAGAGCGGCGACCTGGAACGGGCATCCTCTTTGTTGGAACGGGCCCGGACAGCCTTTCAAATCGCGGGCGATAGAGCCGGAGAGGGCGATGCCCTGCAAGAACTGGTAGGGGTGGTAAGTCAACAGCACGACTACGGGCGACAAAGTACGCTTATTGACCAGGCTCTGGCCTGCCCGCTTCCGGTCCACGGCCGGGTCCAGCTCCTGATCGCCCGGACCTGGCAGTCGGT
>CAZFEA010000228.1:0-458 GCA_964518085.1 uncultured Dehalococcoidia bacterium | reverse complement strand
GAAGGAGACCGGGATAAAGCCGACGCCGACCTGGATGAAGCCCTTCGGGTCACCCTGGAATCGGGGAACCTGCGCGCCTTTAACGTAATGGCCCCCATCCTCCGGGCGCACCTTGCGCTGTTGCCGGGGGGTACCGGGCGCATGGAACATTACTGCCGCCAGGCGCTGGACCGATTTGGAGAGGCGCCGGGGGTTGTGCGGGCTGGCGCCCATTGCATGCTGGGTTACATCTACTCGCTGCGAGGCCACATTGACGAGGCGTTGCGGGAGGCGGAACGAGCGCGGGTGATTAGCCAGAGTCTGGGTGGGTTCCACTACCTGGATTGGGAAATAGACATAGTGCTCACGTCGGCCTACTTGATGCGTGGCGACTACGCCCGGTCGGAGCGCCACTGGCAAGCACGGGTGCCGTGGTACGAACCAATCTCCGCGATCAAGCCCTGGATGCCCACGTTCCC
>CAZFEA010000227.1:0-5873 GCA_964518085.1 uncultured Dehalococcoidia bacterium | reverse complement strand
CCCTTTCGCAAAAGGGGGATACAGGGGGATTTGCCCCTTTTTCAAAGGGGGAGACGGCGAGTTATTTTCGCAACAATTTGTCAAGGGAAATGAAATGCCTGTAGCGCATATTGCACGAGACAGTTGCAACGGCTGTGGAATCTGCGTGGAATATTGTCCCAATGACGTCTTTCGGCTGGACGATACCAACAAGGCGATTATCGTGTATCCTGCCGACTGTCACACCTGTTTCACCTGCGAGACCGATTGCCCGGTAAAGGCCATAGAGGTCTCGGCAGTCGTGCCCGACTACCCTTTACCGCTGGAATAGTCAGGAAGGCACAAATGGACTTAAGACGCTTTATCGAAGAGTTACTGCAACTGAAAGACCTGGAAGTAGTAGAAGGGGCCGATTGGGACCTGGAAATCGGGACCATTACCGAGCTTTCCGACGAACGGAGCGGCCCGGCCTTGCTTTTCGACCGCATCCGTGGCTACCCTGCAGGCTGCCGCGTTGCCAGCAATCTTATCAGCGTACCCAGGCGCCTGGCGGTTGCCCTGGGCCTGCCCGGGGATATTCCCGCGATTGAACTTGTGCGAAGGGCCAAGGACAGGTTCAGCCACCTGACATCAATATCGCCGGCATACGTTTCGCAAGGTCCAATTGTCGAAAATGTCTACGGCGAGGGTCAAATAGACCTGCTGAAGTTCCCCACCCCCCGCTGGCACGAGCAGGACGGCGGCCGCTACATCGGCACCGCCGACATGGTAATTATGCGAGACCCCGACGATAACTGGGTCAATGTCGGCACTTACCGGGTGCAGCTCCATGATGGCAACACCCTGGGGTTATACATCTCCGGCGGTCACCACGGCCGCATCATCCGGGAGAGCTACTGGGCCAAGGGACGGTCGTGTCCGGTGGCAGTGGTCTTCGGGGCACACCCGCTGCTATGGATGCCATCATTCATGGCCATGCCCTGGAAGACAGAGGAGTTCAGCATCGCCGGAGGACTGTTTGGCGAGCCGGTGCCGCTGGTAAGAGGCGAATACACCGGCTTACCGATTCCGGCATTTGGAGAAATCGCCATCGAAGGCGAAATACCTCCCCCGGAAGTGGAGTCCCGGCCTGAAGGGCCCTTCGGGGAATGGACGGGCTACTACGGCACCGGTGAGCGCAAGGAGCCGGTCATCCGGGTAAAAAGGCTGATGCACCGGAACGACCCCATAATAGTCGGCGCGCCGCCTCTGAAACCCCCGGCCAACGGGTCGGTGGACTATGCCATACGGTCCAGCAATATCTGGTTTGAGCTGGAAAAGCTGGGCATTCCGGGCATCAAAGGTGTCTGGAACATGAGAGCCGGCGGCTCCAGATACATTGTCATCGTGTCTATCGAGCAGAAATATGCCGGTCATGCCAAACAGGTGGGGATGGCCGTCGCCTGCGCCGGTGAGGCCGCCTATCACGGACGTCTGGTAATCGTTGTCGACGACGACATAGACCCCACCAGCGATGAGGATGTGCTATGGGCGGTGGCAACCCGGTGCGATCCGGCAACATCGATACAGATCGTACGGGGGTGCTGGAGCACTCCCCTTGATCCGGTAATGCCGCCGGAGCAAAAGGCGAAGGGCGACTTCACCAACTCCCGCGCCATCATGGTGGCCTGCCGTCCCTACCACTGGCGAAATGAATTTCCGAAGGTAAACCGGGCCAGCAATGAGCTGCGGGAGGCCACTCTTAAGAAATGGGCAAATCTTTTTAACCCGTAGCCGCGAGCCATCGGCTCGCGGCTACGTATCGGAGGAAACATGAGAAAGATGCATTTTTTGACCTTGACCGGACTGGCATTAGCCATCGTCGCGGCGGCTTGCTCAAGCCCCGCTACCCGAAAACCTGAGCCTGCTGGAACCCCTTCCCCTGCGGCCACGGTGGCCATTTCAACCGGGTCCGGCAAACAGCCCTGGGAGCGCCAGTGGGAGACAACTTTGTCGGCCGCCAAACGAGAAGGAAAGGTGGTCGTTTACACTTCCCTCGGCGCCCAAACCCGGGCAGACCTGGCCAAAGCGTTTCAAAACAACTATGGCATCGAACTGGAATTCGTCAGCGGGACGACTGCCGACCTGCTGGCCAAGCTGGTGCGTGAGCGCCAGGTGAACCTGTATCTGGCCGATGCCATCATCGCCGGCGCCGGGGCGACCATCCCGATGAAATCCTACGGCATACCTGACAGTTTCGAAGGTGTGCTGATGCTTCCCGAGGTTACCGATCCGAAGGCCTGGCGCATGGGCAGCGTGCCGGTTATCGACAAGGACAAGCAGGTGCTGGTATTTGTCAGTACCTTCATCCGCTACCTGGTGCGTAATGCGGATATGATCAAAGACGGAGAAATCAGCTCCTACATGGACCTCCTGAAGCCGCAGTACAAAGAAAAGATAGTTTTGCAGGATCCGACCATGCCCGGCAATGCCCAGACCTTTGTAACCACCCTGGCAGTCCTGTGGGGCAAGGATAAAGCTATCGAATTCCTCCAGCAACTGGCCAAACAGCAGCCGTTCATTACCCGGGACCTGCGGCTCCAGGTGGAATGGCTGGCCCGGGGCAAATATCCCCTGGCCCTGGCCGCCAGGATCGAGACGGTAGCCGACTTTGTCCAGGAGGGGGCGCGAATCAGCACCGTCAAGGTTGTCGAAGGAGGTCACGTCAGCGGCGGCGGCGGCGGCTTATCGGTAGTGAAGGACCGGCCCCATCCCCAGGCCACCAGGGTCTTTGTCAACTGGCTTCTCGGCAAAGAGGGACAAAGCACCTTCGTCCGCGGCTTTGGCAATCCCAGCGGACGGGTTGATGTTCCCTGGCAAGGGTCTCAAGCTATTTTATCGCCCGAACCGGGGGAAAGGGTTGTCCAGCAAAATGAGGAGTTTGTCTTGCTCCAAGCCGAAATGGGCAAAGTGGCAAGGGATGTCTTTCAACCATCATCCAAATAACAGGCAATCCGGAGAAGTGAATGGACCTGCGACTGTTTATCGACAAGCTGGCCTCTCTCGGCGAACTAAGGGTCGTCGAAGGAGCCGACTGGGACCTGGAAATAGGCGCCATAACTGAACTCTCCGACGAAAGAAGAGGACCGGCCCTGCTCTTCGATAGTATCAAGGATTATCCGCCGGGCTACCGCGTATTTACCAACATTTTCGCCACCCCCCGGCGGCTGGCCATAACCCTGGGCTATCCTGAAAATACCCCCGGCATGGACCTGGTCCGGCAGCTCAAGGGGAAGTTCAAGGCGCTGACCCCCATACCGCCCGTGCCGGTTGAGACGGGACCGTTGCTGGAGAACATTTACCGGGACAAAGAAATCGACCTGTTCAAGTTTCCCGTGCCCAGATGGCACCAACTGGATGGGGGCCGCTACATCGGCACGGCCGACATGGTTATCATGAGAGACCCATTGGGCAAATGGGTCAACGTGGGTACTTACCGCATCCAAGTTCATGACCGGGATACCCTCGGCCTCTACATCTCTCCGGGCAAGCAGGGCCGCCTCATCAGGGACAGCTACTGGGCACAGGGAAAACCATGCCCGGTGGCGGTAGTTTTCGGCGCCCATCCGCTGGTGTGGATGCCCTCTTTTCTTGCCTTCCCCTGGGGAGTAGAGGAATTTGGTATCTCCGGGGCGCTTCTAGGTGAACCGTTGCCCCTGGTAACCGGAGAATACACCGGGCTACCCATTCCTGCTCACGCCGAGATCGCCATTGAAGGGGAATGTCCCCTCCCTCAGGATGACTCCAGGCCCGAGGGGCCGTTTGGCGAATGGGCTGGCTATTACGGGTCGGGAGAACGCAACGAACCGGTAATCAAGGTGAAGAGAATAATGCACCGGAAGAATCCGGTACTTACCGGCGCTCCTCCACTTAAGCCACCGGGTGACGGCGCCGCCAGCGGCGTTAGCCGCGCCAGCAGCTTATGGTACGAGCTTGAGCGTTTGGGCATTCCCGGAATCAAGGGAGTATGGTATCTCAGGTCGGGCGGCAACCGGTCGCTCAAGGTCATCTCCATTGAGCAGAAATATGCCGGCCATGCCAAACAGGTGGCCGTGGCATCAATGTCCGGCGCGGAAGGGGCTTACTATGCCCGCTTTGTGATCGTGGTAGATGCCGACATTGACCCCACCAACTACGAAGAGGTAATGTGGGCAGTGGCTACGCGTTGTGACCCGGCAACATCCATCGAGATTATTCCCGGCTGCTGGACCGGCGCCGCTGACCCAGCCCTATCTCCCGAAAAGAGGGCAAAAGGTGACCTGTCTAACTCCAGGGCGCTTGTCACCGCCTGCCGGCCCTACCACTGGCGCAATGAGTTCCCCAAGGTTAACCGCGCCTCTGACAAGCTCCGGGCAGCCGCCATCGAGAAATGGCCACGCCTTTTGGGGTAAAATGGCGCCCTACGGTACATTAGTATTCGAGACGGAGAGAGAACGATGAACCATGCAAAAACCATGATCGGCATCATAATCCTGGCAGGTCTGTTGCTCGCGGCGTGTGTACCGCCACCGGCGGCGACGCCTCCGCCCGCGGCGGGGACAAAGGCCACCCCGGCGTCCAACCTGCCTGCGGACCGGTGGCAAAAGGTCCTGGCCGAGGCCAGGCAAGAGGGCAAGGTCACCATTTACGGTGAACTTGGCCCGACCATGAGGACAAAAATGCCCCAGGCTTTCAAAGCCAGGTATGGAATCGAGATCGAGACCGTCACCGGCGCCGGCGCCGAGGTGGCCCAAAAATACCTTTCCGAAGTGAACGCCGGCCTTCACCTGGCGGACGTCCTTTACAACGGAGGGGGCACCTTCACCCGGGCCATCAAGCCCAGGGGCGTGCTCGCTCCCATTGAGCCTCTGTTTATCCTGCCTGACGCCAGGGACCCAAAACTGTGGCCTGAAGGCGGCATCCCCTACCTGGATAAGGAGCGAATGGTGATCCTCTCGACCATGGGACGGATGCCCATGACCCTGGTCAATACGGAAATGGTCCGTGAAGGGGAAATTACTTCTTACAAGGACATTGCCAATCCAAAATGGAAATCGAAAATCGTCATCTTCGATCCGACGATGAGCGGCGGAGGTAGTACCTGGGTCGCCTTCATGCTGAACAAAATCTATGGCCCGGACGAGGGAAGAAGATACCTGCAACAGATAGCTGCCCTTGACCCGGTGATAATCAGGGACAAGCGGCTGCCCGTCGAGTCAACGGCCAAAGGCAAATATGCCATTCACATCGGGCCGAACCTCCAATCGGTTTCCGAATTCAAGCGGGCGGGGGCGCCGATTGCCGAAATCAGGGAAAAGGAGGGCGCCCTCGTCCATCCCTCTTCCAGTTGTTTTGGCGTGGTGGCCAGGCCGGCCCACCCCAGTGCGGCCACGGTACTGGTCAACTGGCTGCTCAGCGCCGAGGCCGGGGCCATACTTAGCGAGTCCTTTGGATACCCCGCCAGCCGTCGCGATGTCCCCGTTGCCGGCCTCGATCCCCTGGGAGTCCCCCAGCCGAACGAAAAGCTATTCCTCAGTGACGAGGACTTCGTCAAGTTCCAGGTAGGCCCTGCCATTGAAGCGGCCAAGGAAATTTTCGGTCTCCTGATGAAATGATGGCTCATGGCCATTTCTCCCCATATGAACCCTGAGTCTGACGTCCTGGTTGTCGGCGCCGGGATGGCCGGCTGCCGCGCCGCATTGAGGGCTGCCGAGCTTGGCGCGAGAGTCACCCTGGTTGACAAATCGTACCTCAGCCGGAGCGGGGCCACCCCGTTTTGCCACGCCATACTGGCGCCCCCGCCCGAGGGAGAGGCCGATGCCTGGCTCAAAGAAATCGTCGAAAGCGGCGAGTTCCTTGCCGACCAGGACTGGATC
>CAZFEA010000226.1:0-5876 GCA_964518085.1 uncultured Dehalococcoidia bacterium | reverse complement strand
CCACGGCCGCCGCCGCCCCCATGGTTAGCCCCTACAGATGGCGCCCGTTTCCAATTTGACGCTCGAATTTGGGCTATGTTAGAATAACATGGCCCTTGCAATGCGCCCTGTTGGATAAAAGGGCATATTGCCTGCTGCCAAACCAGTGCTGGCAATGAATTTTCAAGTGAACTTTCCCCCAAACTACCTGCCTCTCGTTACCCGCCACCTGTTACCTCCCCGGCACGTGCAACGTGCTACTACGGGAGGTGGCAACCGGCACGTGCAACGTGCCGCCACTCTGAAAGGAGCTTATGGCCAGGATCTTAGCTAAATTATTCCGCGACCCGCGGCATGCCGCGGCCGCTCTCGACGAATTGAAGAAGAAAGGGTTCGGCGCCGAAGAAATCGGCATTGTCTCGCGGCCCAACGGCCATGAGGGACAAAAAGTGGCCTTTCCGGGCCTCGGAGAAGTGGTCGCCGCCGGTCCCGTGCAGGGGCCTGTTTCCCAGGCTTCGGCCACGCCGGAAGGCGCCCTGTCGGCGGCCCTGGCCCAGGTCCTGGGCGTTCCCGCGGACGCCGCCGGCTACTATGAATTCGGCGTGTCGATCGGCGGGGTGCTGGTTACTGTGCACACCGAAGATGACAGGGCCCAAACGGCGCGTGAGGTGCTTCGTGTCGCCGCTCCGGGAATCAAACCGACACTGACCAATAACCGTAGCCCCGGTTTCCTGCAGGCCGAAAGAATGATGGCTACCGACCCGGTGGATGCGCCCATGTCCGGAGATTTCAGGAAATACTAAGAGATAGAGATAGAGATAGAGACGCGGTTCCTCTCTATCTCACCTCTGCATACGGAGGATAACCAGTAATGTCAAGATTTATCGCAACCTCGGCTATAAGGGGCGGCCATGGGGTGGTCGAACAGGCAGAGAAGCTTTACCAAGAAGCCCTGGCCACCCTCGGCCCTGACGCGCCGGTTGCTTTTCCCAATACAACCTATTTCCTGCCGGTAATCTATACCTTCACCGGCCACAAGGTGCAAAGGATTGCCGACCTCGAGAAGCCGCTGCAACTGGCCCGGAGCCTGCTGGCCCCGGTGCCGGATGAGCACCTGTGGCTGCCCTACCTGGGCGAGACCCTGGACGCCGGCGCGGCTACCCTTTTTGCCGAAGAAATCATCGAAGGCATACGTTTCGCCAAAGGCGAGCAGCCCGAGGTAAGGAATGGCTTCAAGTACAACGGTCCCATCGACGATGTTCAGATGAGGGCCTGGGGCATCCAGATGGTGGACGGCCGCATGCCCGGTTTCGCCGCCGTCATCGGCGCCGCCAAGAGCAATGAGGTGGCGGTGAAGATCGTCCGCGAGCTCCAGTCCAAGGGCCAGTTGGTCTTCCTGTCCAGCGCCTCCAACGGGCGCAGCATCGTGGACCAGCTCCTGGAATCGGGAGTCGAGCTGGGATATGATACCTTCACCGTTCCCTTCGGGTCCGATACCATATCGACAGTCTACGGCCTGGGATACGCCTCCCGCGCCGCCATCAGCTTCGGCAATGTGACCCCCGGCGACGTCCGGAAGATACTGCTCTACAACAAGTTCCGTTGCTTCGCCTTCGCCCTGGCCCTGGGACCGCTGGACGACCTGAAATGGGCTACCGGCGCCGGCGCCATAAACTATGGCTTCCCGGCGGTGTGCGATACCGTAGTGCCCAACGTCTTGCCCACCGGTGTCACCAAGTACGAGCACGTCGTCAGCATGCCCTTCGACGATATCCCGGGCAAGGACGACATGGAGCGCGCCGAGCGCCTGGTGCAGCGCTGCATCGAGGTCCGGGGCATAAAGATCAAGGGCGCCAAGGTTGCCATTCCGGTGGCCTTCGGCCCCGCCTTCGAAGGCGAAGTCGTCCGCAGGGACAACCTGCGGTTCGAAGCCGGCGGCAAGGGCGGCATGTGCTTCGAGCTTCTGCTCATGAAGGACGCCGACCAGGTCGAGGACAACAAGATCACGGTTATCGGCAAAGACATGGACGAGTTCCCCGTGGGCACCAAGGCCCCTCTGGCCATCCTGGTGGATGTCGCCGGGCGCAAGATGCAGAAGGACTTCGAGCCGGTGCTGGAACGGCAGTTTCACCACTTCCTGAACAACGCCGAGGGTGTTCAGCACCAGGGCCAGAGGGATATCACCTGGCTTCGCATTCACAAGAATGCCATAGACAAGGGGTTCCGTCTCAAGCACTTCGGAGAGATTCTCCGTACCTGCCTGATGAACGACTTCGGCTCAATCGTGGACAAGGTCCAGGTGACCCTGGTCACCGAGCCCGAGCAGGTCAAGAAGCTCATTGAAGAAGCCCGCGCCATATACAATGATCGAAACGTCCGCATCGCCGGTCTTACCGACGAAGCAGTAGACACATTCTATAGTTGCTCGTTGTGCCAGTCCTTCGCCCCCAATCACATCTGCGTCATCAACCCGGAACGGGTGGGGCTGTGCGGCGCTTACAACTGGCTTGACTGCCGCGCCTCATTCGAAATCAAGCCCACCGGTCCCAACCAGCCCGTGGCCAAGGGGGCACTGGTGGACGCTACCAAGGGTGAATGGGAAGGCGTCAACAAGTTCGTTTACGAGCATTCGAACATGGCCATCGACCGTTTCACCCTGTATTCGGTGATGGATGCGCCAATGACCACCTGTGGCTGCTGCGAGTGCATCATGGTGGTCATCCCGGAAGCCAACGGATTCATGGTTGTCTCCCGCGATGACTACGGCATGACGCCCTCGGGCATGGCCTTCACCACCATGATGAGCACCGCCGGGGGCGGCCAGCAGACGCCGGGAATGATGGGCCATGGCAAGTATTTCCTCCTGAGCAAGAGGTTCATTTCGGCCGAGGGCGGCCTGAAGAGAATCGTCTGGCTGTCCAAGAACCTGAAGGAGGAACTGGGCGACGAGCTTAGGGAAGCCTGCGCCCGCATCGGCGAGCCTGACCTGGTAGACAAGATCGCCGATGGCGGCACGGTAACCACCGTGGAACAACTCCTGGCGTTCATGCAGGAAAAGGGACATCCGGCGTTGACCATGGACCCGCTGCTGTGAAGTAACTTCCAGATTTTCGAATAAGGAGAAATCATGGCTCCAGTGGAACTGCCTGTTGAAAAATGGAACGGGAAAGTCCGGGAGGTCCGGCTGGGTGGCAGCGATGGCCGCAAGAGTGTCCTGGTCGGCGGGGATTCCACCCTGCCTTTCCTGCTTTTCGAGGGCGCCCGCCCTCACCAGCCTGCCCTTGCCATAGAGGTCCAGGACTCGCCACCGGACGGATGGCCGGATTTCCTGGTCTCCGCCTATGGCAAAGACGTCCTGAACGACCCGGGCGCCTGGGCCAAGCGGGCGGCATCCTTCGGGGCCGATCTCATCTACCTGCGGCTAAAGAGCGCCCACCCCGAAGAGGGTAACACCGGCGCCGAGGAAGCCAGGAAGAACGTAGCTGCCGTCCTGGCAGCTACCGATTTGCCGGTAATGGTTGTCGGACCGGATGTCCCTGAGAAGGACAACATCGTCCTGGTGGCCGCCTCCGAGGCCGGCCGCGGCCAGAGGCTGGCCCTGGGAAACTGCGTGGAGAAGAACCACCGCACCATCGCCGCCACCTGCATCGCCGACGGCCATGTGGCAATTGCCAAGACTCCGATCGATATCAACCTGGCCAAGCAGTTGAACATCCTGCTCAGCGACATGAACCTGCCCCTGGACGCCATCATCATCGATCCCACCACCGGCTCCCTGGGCTACGGCCTGGAATACACCTATTCGGTGATGGAGCGTTTACGACTGGCCGCGCTGATGGGCGACGGCATGACCTCGCTGCCAATCTTCTGCGATGTCGGCGAAGAGTCCTGGAGGGCCAAGGAGGCCAAGGCCACCACCGGGGTCCCGGCGACCTGGGGGGACGCTCAGGAGCGGGCCATCAACTGGGAAAGCGTCACCGCCATCAGTCTCCTTCATGCTGGCGCCAACATCATAAACCTGCGGCATCCAAGGGTGATCGAGCTCCTCAAGCTGAGCATCGCCCAGTTGTTTCCTGCCTGAAACGATTTAAGATTTAAGATTCAAGACGAGGAGATAGGAGATAGGAAATAGGAGATAGTGCCCCACTCCGCCGCTCCGCACTAACTCCTAACTCCTGACTCCTGACCCCCGGATTTAAGATTCGAGATTTAAGAAAAGGAAATAGGAAATAGGAGATAGGAGCTAGCGCCCCCATCTGCACCCCCACTAACTCCTAACTCCTATCTCCTAACTCCTAGAGGAGGCTCCAGTCCATGGCACTGACCGGTATTGAAATATACAAATTCCTTCCCAAGACCAACTGCAAGAAATGTAACTTCCCCACTTGCCTTGCCTTCGCCATGAAGGTAGCCCAAAAGGCTGTGGACATAACTGCCTGCCCGGACCTTTCCCCGGCCTCGAAGGCCCAGTTGGAGGCAGCCGGTCGTCCTCCCATTCGCCTGGTGACCATGGGCGCCGACAAAGCCAAGGTCGAAGTGGGCAACGAGACCGTTCTTTTCCGCCATGAAAAGACCTTCTTCCACCCCACTGCCCTTATGCTCAGGGTTAAGGATACCGACACTCCCGAGGCCATTAGCAAGACGGTAGGCGAGGCCTCCGAATACGCCGTAGAACGCGTCGGCCTGAACATGACCATGGATGGCTTTGCTGTCGACAACCAGTCGAAGAATGCCGCCTCGTTCGCCGGAGCGGTGGCCGCGGTGAAGGCAAAAACCAAAAAACCCCTGGTCCTGATGTCCAGCGACCCGGCAGCAATGGAAGCCGGTCTGGCCCAGGTGGCCGACAACAAACCGCTTATCTACGGCGCCAACAAAGAGAACTGGCAAAAGATGGCCGAACTGGCAGCCAAATACAAATGCGCCATGGCCGTCTCCGAGCGGGATGGGTTGGACGGACTTGCCAGCCTGACGGAGCAGATAACCAAGACCGGGGTCGAGGACCTGGTCCTGGACCCGGACACTTCGAATCTCTCCAAATCGATAAACGTCCTGACCGAGCTGCGCCGCCTGGCGTTGAAAAAGAATTTCCGGCCGCTCGGCTACCCGGTCATAACCTTCCCCGGCGCGGCTACCAGGAGCACCGCCGAAGAGGCCATCCTGGCCGGGCAACAGATAGCCAAGTACGCCGGCATCGTGGTACTGGACCACTTCTCCCCGGCGCTGATCTATCCCCTGATGACCCTGCGCCTGAACATTTACACCGACCCCCAGAAGCCGATCCAGGTGCAGCAGGCCATCTATCCCATCGGCGCTCCCCAGCCAACCAGCCCGGTATGCCTGACCACCAACTTCTCCCTGACCTACTTCTCAGTCGCCGGAGAACTGGAAGCCAGCGGTTTCCCGACCTGGCTGGTAGTGTGCGACACCGAGGGACTATCGGTCCTGACGGCATGGGCAGCGGGCAAGTTCGACGCCGGAAGAATCGCCAAGGCGGTCAATACGCTGAACCTGGCGGAAAAGATACAGCACCGCAGCATCATACTGCCCGGCAAGGTAGCCGTTATTCGCGGCGAACTGGAAGATGAGCTCAAGGACTGGAAAATCATGGTGGGGCCACCGGAAGCAATGGACATCGGTCCCTACCTGAAGCAGATGTGGAAAACCTGATCCCCTCTCCCTTGACGGGGGGCACAGGCCGTAGCGGCACGCTGCTGCGTGCCAGTGGTCCCTCTCCCTTGATGGGAGTGGTCGGGGGTGAGGGTGATTTGCCCGACAGTCTGCCTTTGGCTGTGATTCCGAACTCGTTACGAAAATGTCGCCGTCTCCCCCTTTGAAAAAGGGAGACTAAGGGGGATTTAAAAAACAGGCAAAATCCCCCTGTATCCCCCTTTTGCGAA
>CAZFEA010000225.1:0-5910 GCA_964518085.1 uncultured Dehalococcoidia bacterium | reverse complement strand
TGAGCGTTAATGAGCTTTTTTTGGTACGCTTCGAAGTGGTCTTTCAGGATTTACCTCAGGAGCGGCGCGAATATTTCTTTGGCGACGTCTATCATCTGCACTTTCAGGGCGATCATGTCCTCGTCTTCGACAAGGACCGGCTCGTTGGGTAATGGCACCGACTCTTCAAAGCCGGCGGTGGAGACATCCAGGCGGGCGCTAGGTCGCAAGTAGCCCTTGCTGAAAATGGCCTGTCCTTCTTTGGTAAGAATCCAGTTGATGAAGACCCGAGATGCGTTGGGATGCGGCAACTGGCCGGCGGGAAGAGCGAGAGCGCCGGCCCCCGCGGTGGCCGATCCGCCTTCCTTCACCCTTAGCTTGGCCACAGGCGCTCCCAGTTTTTGGAACTCCATCAATGTGGGCGCGTGTACCCCGCCCACGATGGCGAACTTACCCCGGGCCAGGCCTTCCACCTGGGTGCGGTAGTCCCTGACCAGTACCGGCTCCAGCTTTATGAACTCGCGCAGGTAGTCCCTGGTCTTGTCCAGACCCAGCAGACCCCCCAGGGTGAAGACCCAGGCGTTGCCGGGACCGATGATCGTCGGATCGTGGAGGACGATCTTGCCCTTCCATTTCGGATTCAGGATGTCATAGAAGGACTTGATCTCGCCGTCCTTGACCAGGTCGGTGTTGCGGGCCACATAAGAGCCGAAATCGGAGCTCATGCCGATAAGTAGTTTCTCTTTGTCCAGAAACAGCTTGCCGCCGGTCCAGGCTTTGGGGTCCATTGCTTCCGGCAAGACCAGCATCGGTGCGATCGGCGCCAAGATGCCTTCGGGCTTCATCTGCTGGAGGACGTTTGGCCCGGCGGCGCCGATGACATCCGGCAAATACAGACCGGCCCGGCGCTCCTGGACCAGTTTTGGCACCAGCGCGGCGCTGGTGCCGCCGGAGACCCACTGTATTTCGAGGCCGAACTTGTCTTTGAAGGCCTGGGCTACTCCAACCCGGGTCTGCGGTCCCCAGGCGCCTTCGTACACCGTTAGCGTGCCTTCCCGTTTCGCCCCCTCGAGGGCGGCCTGCCATTCGGCTTGCCATCCCGTCTTTGGTTCAGCTGGCCTGGATGCCGGAGGTGTTGCCGTCGACTGCGGCCGTTCAGGGGCGCTGCTTTGACCACAGGCGGTGAGACTGATGGCCAGAGCAAGGCATGCCCATACCAGTATCCCCCGGAAAATATCCGGTACCACAGGCGTCCCTGCCTGTGAGACATCGTTTGGGGACCACAACCGCGTGAAATGGCCATTTTCATTTTTTGGCGGTGCTCGCCGGCGATCATGGACGATCATTGTCACATTTACCTCCTGTTTATTATGTACCGACAACAGGGTCATCGGATGTGCGGGTGGTCGAGGAAGGTCTCCCTGGGCACCGGCTGGACATAGTCCTCGCCCATATGATAGTTCGGCACGGGCAGCCCGAATTTCTTGCGCTGCGACAGGTTATATGCGCCGCCATGGGTCTTGGCCTCGAAACCTCCTCCAAAAAGGTATTTCACGAAGAACGGCCGCTCGATGCCTATGTAGTTTGCCGCCTGGGCGTCCTGGAGCAATTTGTCCCCTATTTCGGTTCGGATAACGGCGGTGGTCACCCCGGGCCTGCCCTCGATCATGTCCGGAGCGAAATAGTCGCCCACCGAGATGTCGGCCACATCGGCCCCGTATTCGATGCATACCCGGCATCTATCCGGGTGGAAACCCTGCATATGGAAACGGCGTAGCGAGTCCTTGATGCTTACTTTCCTTCCATCCCTGGTGAATACAGTCAATTTGCCCGGATACGCTCCGCTTCTGAACTCCACCCTTTCGGTATTGTCCAGGGATATCCCGGCCAGCTCTTCGACAGCGTGTTCCACCATCCGGTTCCAGCAGTTGCCTCCGTCGAGCAGTCCGATAACGAATTTTATGCTGTTGATGACGGGCTTGGGCCGGCCCAGCAGTTGCATTTTCCTGATACCATCGACAACGCACGGGCAGCCGACTATGGCCAGCCTTTCGTAGCCCTTCGCCAGCGCTTCGGGTATCAGGGACAGAATGGGTACCCGGCTGATTTTGGACTGGGAAGCATTGAGCACGTCTTTGGCATTGGTTACTATGGCGGGATATGCCCTCCAGGGTTGTCCCGGCATATTCCCTGCGACGATGGCAGCATCGATTATGTTGTTCTCCAGGGCATAGATAAAAAGGGCCGAGGTTAGGCCGCCGCTGGCGCCCTTGTACCTGGTGTTCCAGTCAACGGCATAAGCTTTTACGTATTCCTTTGCAATTCCCAGGATTCGCTCGTAGCCTTCGCCGCGGGTGCGCCCGAAGACCATTTTTTCCATCTCGGGGATCGGTATGTCGCCACCGGGACAGGCGTCGTGGCACAGGGTGCAGCGCGGCGGGCATTTCCCTTTCAGCTCGGGCTCCTCGGTATCGAAGCTCATGGCCAGGATCCGGCTCGGGCACGCAGCCACGCAGGCACCACAAAAGGCGCACAGGCCGCCGTCGATCACAGCCTCTTTCATTTTTGCAAAACCGGTCATGTTGTCCCCCTCAGTCAAGCAAAATAGGGATGGGCGCCGTTTACCACCCGGAGCATGGGCCGCTGATAATCTTCCGGCAAAGGCAAGCCGAAGTCAGGCACCGGCAGGCGATGCCGTCTCCGCTCGATAAGGCGGTAGGCAACCGCGTGCTTCTTGTTTTCAAACAGTCCCTGGTAGAAGTTGTCCTTCACCAGCGGCTCTACCCGTATCTGATTCGCCGCCAGAGCGCCATCTACCAGTTTCTTGCCCGCGGCCGTCCTGACTATCACTCCGGACAGACCGGGGTCGCCCCGGCGAATGTCGCCCATCAGATATTCCCCGACAGACACATCGGCCAGGTCATTGGCGTAGTCATAGCATACGAAACACCGGTCGTGTTTGAAAGTACTGCAGTGCATAAGCATGTTGGCCGTGTCCTTGGCCACTGTTTTCCCGTCCCGGGCGGTCACGGTGAACCTGCCGGGATAGGCGCCCTCCCTGAACTGGACCCTGGCTACCTGGTCCAGTGGAACCGCAGCCACCTCCACTATCAAGTGTTCCGTGCCTTTAAAGCTGTAGTTTCCCCCGCAGACCAGGCCGATGATAAGCTTCAGGCTGTTGATGACTTTCTCCGGACCCCCCGCTAACTGCATCTTCCGTAAAGCATGGACCTGGCAGGCAAGCCCGACCACGGCCATCTTTTTCAAACCTCGGTCAACGGCATCACCCAGTGCTGCGTTCACTGCCACCAGGTTGTACCTCGACTGGGCTGTGCTGATCACTCCTTCGCGGTCGGTGACAATCATCGGGCTGCCCCTCCACGGTTGGCGCCGGTCCATCCCCACCACTATGGCGCCGTCGATAATCTTGTTCTCCAGGGCATAGATGAGCAAAGCGGATACTACGCCGCCGCTGCTTCCGTTGTTTCTTACCGCGGCATCGGTGGCCGCGCCCTTCAGAACCCCCCGGCTGATTCCCAGCAACTGCTCATCGGCGGTGCGTTCCCGGCCGAATGTCCTGCGTTCCATGGCAAGAACCGGGATTTCCTTTCCGGGGCAGGACGGGTAACATGCCTGGCAATTTGCCGGGCATTCCCGCGCCAGTTCCGGGAGCTCGCTCTGGTAGTTCATGGTTACCGACCTGGTCGGGCACAGACCGGCGCAGCTCCCGCAGAAGGTGCACAGGCCGAGGCCTATTACCTCTTTTTGCAATAATTCAAAACCTGTCATATCAACCCACCCTTTTTACATTTTGATCTGTCATTTTGCATTTTGCATTTTGGTTTTTCGTCAAAGAGACTTCCGCTTATGCGCCTCCAGTTCCGTGGCATGGTCCCGGTATTCCTTTTTCAGTGTTGCCAGTTTCTCCGGAGAATAATGTAAAAGCTGTGAAAGCACCTCGTCGGTATGCTCGCCCAGGGCCGGGGGCAGGGTGAATTCTTCTTTTCCGCCGCCGTGGCTGGCCTTGATCGGGTTGCCGGCGACCTGTGTCCGGTTGCCCGAACTATCCTTTAGTTCGACCAGCATCTTGTTGTGCCGGACCTGGGGGTCGGCGACTGTCTTATCCACCGTGTTCACCGGCGCCGCGGGGATATCTTCCACGTGGAGCAGCTCCAACCAGTCTTCAGCCTTTTCCTGGAGGAAGCGCTCGGTCAGGACGCCGTCCAGCTCGTTTTTATGCTGGCACCTCGTCTCCCGGTCCCGGAAACGGGGGTCCTCCTGCATCCATTCGGCGCCGATCACGCGGGTTATGCGCGGCCAGCTTGGTCCGAGTACCAGGTATCCCTCTTTGGTGGGATAGGCGCCGTAGGGCGTTACCGTAAGATGGCCCGAGCCTTCAGGGCCGGGGACGCCGCCGCCGCAGAGATAATAGGCGATGTGTGTTCCCATCAGGGAAACCATGCTGTCCAGTTGGGAGACGTCGATCTTTTGCCCGGCGCCGGTGTGAGACCTGGCCGCCAGCGCGGCGCAAACGCCGATGGCGGCGAACATCGAAGGTCCGAGGTCGCCCAGGGCAATCCCCGGCCTTACCGGGGGACGGCCCGGTTCGCCGGTGATGCTCATCATGCCGCTGAGAGCACAGGCAATAATGTCGTAAGAAGGCCAGTCGCGATAGGGACCGGAAGGGCCAAAGCCGGTTATGGAGCAACTGATGATCCCGGGATTTATTTGCTTGAGCGTCTCATAGTCGCCCCCAAGCCGCTGCATCGCCCCGCTGCGGAAGTTGTCCCATACTACATCGGATACCCTGACCAGCTCGTAAAAAGCCTCTTTGCCGGTGGTGGTCCTCAAGTCGAGCAAGATGCTTTTTTTGTTCCGGTTAAGGGCAACGTAAACATAGCTGTTGCCATTGAATTTGGGACCGGGGATGATTCTGTCCGAGCCGCCATCACCGGCCTCGATCTTGATAACCTCGGCGCCCAGGTCGGCCAGCAACATCGTGCCGTAGGCCCCGGCGGTGGTATGCGAAAAGTCAAGGACCCTTACCTTAGATAAAGGCGCTGCCATCACGCTCCTCTTTTGCTAGACCGGACCATCGCAAAAAACGAAACATCGTTGCGGAATATACTATGCGCCGGGGGGAAAAGTCAATATGTTTTGGATTGCATACAGTCTTGAGCGTCGTATCCAATCCATGATAAACTTTCATCTCTGGCATAAGAAGCAGAACGGAGTTTCCATTTGAATAGCATTAAACGAGCCGTGGCGGTCTTGAACTGCCTGGCTTCCGCGGGACTACCAGCAGGTGTCACCGAACTGAGCAAGTCCCTGGGCTTGAGCAAAGGGACTGTCTCTCGCCTTCTTTCGGACCTGGAAAGGGAGCAAATGGTCGTCCAGGACCCGGATACGCGGCGCTACAGTCTGGGTGTGAGGCTGCTCGAGCTCGGGCTGATGGCCCAATCCAATGTCGACCTTCGCAGCGCCAGCATGCCTCACATGCACCAGTTGCGCGATGTCACCGGAGAGACGGTGACCCTGAGCATGCGCGTCGGCATCGAACGGATGCACATAGCGCTGGTGCCGGGAACATATGAAGTCCGGCAGGTGCCGGAGCTAGGTAAACGGTATCCTCTGTGGGCCGGCGGCAGCGGCAAGGTGATATTGGCCTACCTCAAGAATGATGAGATACAGGCCGTAATGGACCGGTTGCACGAGTCCGGGATACGCGTACTGGCGTCAGGCCAGGCCTTGAGTGCAGAGAAACTCGGCGAGGAATTGGAACAAATCCGAAAAAAGGGGTTCGTGGTTACTGTGGGAGAGCGGCTGACCAGTCTTTGTGGGGCCTCTGCTCCTATCTTCGATGTTGAGCACAGGGTGGTCGGTTCGTTGACCGTGGGTGGGCCGCTGCCCAGGTTTGGCGTTGAGGAAGGG